>NZ_JADBSA010000363.1:0-5598 GCF_020246945.1 Microcystis sp. M113S1
GGCAATGGACAGAAGTGGAAATCCCCGACGAGGAAATCGAACTGGAAACCGCCATTCAACGCATCAACAACCATGTAATCGAGAGAGTCGGGGACTTTAGCACCTCCGTCGTCGGTGACTCTCCTATTCCTCCCCAAACTCAACCAGAGACAGCGCCAGGCAATAAAACTTCATTTACCGAAAACTATCAGTCATCAGTTATCAGTTATCAGTTAGGGACAGCGCTAGAGGATAAAACTTCCTTTACCGAAAACCTAGCCGATGGGATAAAACTAGAGATGGTAAGCTTACCAGCAGGTAAATTTCTCATGGGTTCTTCTGATAGTGATCGTGAAAAGCCTCCACACCAAGTCAAAGTCAACAGTTTTGCCATCGGCAAATATCCCATTACTCAAGCACAATATCAAGCAGTAATGGGAAACAATCCCTCTCGTTTTAAAAATAATCCCCAAAATCCGGTAGAAAATGTTAGCTGGAATGACGCTCAAGCTTTTTGTCAAAAATTGAGTCAAATAACCGGGAAAACCTATCGCCTACCCACAGAAGCGGAATGGGAATATGCTTGTCGTGCCGGGACAACCACTCGCTATTATTTTGGTGATGATGATAATCAGTTAGGAGATTACGCTTGGGGTAGCGCAAATTCTAATAACAAAACTCATCCCGTAGGACAGAAAAAGCCCAATGCTTGGGGACTACATGACATGAGTGGCAATGTTTGGGAGTGGTGCGAAGACGATTGGCATAATAGCTATGCTGGAGCGCCGGATGATGGCACGGCGTGGATTGATAATGATAATCGTTCTCAGTCTCTAAAATGTCTGCGCGGCGGTTCTTGGAACTACAGCCCTAATTACTGTCGTTCTGCCACCCGCAACAGGTTCAACCCCGACTACCTCGACTTCGGTTTTCGGGTTGCGTGTGTCTCCCCAGGACTTTAACCCTTTGCTCTTTTGCCTTTTTGCCCTTTGTCTCCCGCCGCTAGGCGGGTCGATTTTTTTTTGAGATCTTCTAGGGTGCGTTCTGGGCAGCTTTTGCCTTTTTGGGAGCAGTTTAATCTAAATTGCGATGGGTGAGGCTGTGCCAACACATTCTACATTCTACCAAATTTTTGAGGGCGATCGCTAACTTAAACAGAGGGACGTACCACCCGAATCAACTTTCCCTGTAAGGATTCCTCTATCCTTACCGCCTCATCAACCTGTGCTGTAAACTGTTGCCAATTACGATTATTCGTACAAACCACAATCCCGAAATGCTGATCGTCACGACGATGCAAACGGATAAAATCAATTCTATTGATCGTCAAAATGGCTCGCTCTTGACTGACAGCAAACGCCAACACCTGCTCGTCAGGTATCCGTTGATTAGCATTTCCCGCTTCTTGCACCGTCAAAACATCATGGCCCAAATTTCTCAACAATTCCACAACCGGCAAGGGAAACTGCTCATCTGCATAAAAACGTGCCATCCCCTAAACTGCCTCATTCTGCTCAATGAGTAAATCAATCTCCTCTTCATGAGCTGCCGCATATACCCAAGCATTGGCTAAATCCGTAGCCTTAATAGTCGGATAACTTGTTAATAAATCAGCATCACTATAACCAAGACGACGAGCTTCTACTAACACCCAAACTGGAATTCTTGTATTGGCAATGCAGGCTTGTCCGCCGCAAACTTTAGGCGTTTTCTCAATTCCCTGCCAATTACCACCAAGACTTTGAGCGAGTAACTGGATTACCTGCACTTTTTCGCTAGGTTTGAGGGCAAGAAGTTGCTCTTCTAACTCTTTGATGATCACAGGCTTAAATCCCCATACAGTTTGGGCCAATTATCCTTAATCATTTTACTAGAAAATTTGGGTTTAAAAACTCCCACTTAAGGCAAATCGTGGAGCGAATGCAACAAAACCCGATTCCCCCCAATGCTCCTAGATTTACACGGGATATCTTACATGAACGCCGTTGATACAAATATCCTATTATTTTTCTTAATTTAATTATTCGTGGGAAGTCTCCATCAAATCCAGAGCAAATAGCAAAGCTTGTTTAATTTTACGCATATTTTCCTCGGTAAGTTCGCCCAGTTTTCGTTCCAGTCTCACCGATGAAATAGAACCTAATCCTTGTATATTTGCTACCGAACCTGTTCGTAGAAACCTCACCGCAGACAATTCCACCTCGTAGTTACTACCCCGATTTTGTGTGGTTATAGGGATGTAGAGAACTAAGGCCCTTGGTGGGTTGGGGTCAAGACGAGATACTATTACAACAGGTCGCGTTTTGGCAGCCAGTCCTAAATCAACTAGCCACACTTCACCGGGTTTCGGGTTCGTCAATTATATCTAATACCTCCTGCTCAACCAATCTAGAACGGAGAAGTTCTAACGCGTCTTGGTCTGCTAATTCGATAATCTCGACAAGATAACGTCGCACCTGTTCAACAGTTGCCGGTTGCCATTGACGCAGTTTAATTTCCAGTTCTTGAATCAGGGCATCCATATTTCAGTTTTGAAAGCCAATATTATCAGGATAACACGGTCTAAGTAAAAGGAAAATCGTCAAAGTAATGATCGATATCAATCGGGAACCACTCCCCGTCTAATACCTGTTCGAGGGAGAAAGGAGGCTCGACAGGAATCGCGTCGCCAGTGACGGTTTTCGCTTGTATTAGGGTTTTCCGAGCGTTCGAGTAGGCTTTTTGAAAATAATCCCGCGCGTGGTTGGTGAGAGTAGTGGTTTCTAGCCACTCTCCTAGTTGAGTTCGGAAACTGGCAATTTCTCCTACCCAGTGACAGACGTTGCGTTCTCGCTCCCGTTCCGATTTGTGATAAGCTAACTTAAACAGGTGTTCGATCAGCCTAGTTAATAAACTCTCTACAGCCCTTCTGTCACTTTTACCCATGCACTCGACTTCCTCGATCAGATTTTCCCAGTCCACGTCATCAAACTTTTTTAGCTTTAAAAGTTCGGCGGTTTTGGAAGCCCAAAGAACAAAATCCTGATCGTATAATGCTTTCATTGATAAAGCTGTTTCTACTGCCATAGTTTCGTTCCAACTCCTAATAAAACTATTTCTTTAGCTTAACTTTAACTAGCGCAAACCCTTTTAACTTTTTTATCTTTTACTAAATATTATAACTCGATCTGATCAGACGTTATACAATAAATCTTGTCCCTCGATCGCATTGTCCCATGACTACCCCCTTCACTGCCGCAGAAATTGCCTCAGAAGGCATCAAACCCGAAGAATACGAAGACATAGTCAAAAGACTGGGAAGACACCCCAACAAAGCCGAATTAGGAATGTTTGGCGTGATGTGGTCAGAACACTGCTGTTATAAAAACTCCCGGCCGCTCCTCAAACAATTCCCCACCACCGGCGAAAAAATTCTCGTCGGACCGGGGGAAAATGCCGGAGTAGTGGATTTAGGCGATGGATTGCGATTAGCCTTTAAAATCGAGTCCCATAATCATCCTTCTGCGGTGGAACCCTTTCAAGGTGCCGCTACCGGAGTCGGAGGCATCCTGCGGGATATTTTTACCATGGGGGCGCGTCCCATTGCTATCCTCAACTCCCTCCGTTTTGGTAACTTGGAAGATGCCCGCAATCGTCGCATTTTTGCCGGAGTCGTGGAAGGGATAAGTCATTATGGCAATAGTGTGGGCGTTGCCACGGTGGGCGGTGAGATATACTTCGATAATGCCTACAATGGCAATCCTCTGGTTAATGCCATGGCTTTAGGGCTAATGGAAACCGAAGAAATCGTCAAATCTGGGGCAAAAGGCCTGGGAAATCCGGTTTTATACGTTGGTTCTACCACCGGCCGCGACGGTATGGGAGGGGCGAGTTTTGCCAGCGCCGAATTAACCGATAAATCTATGGATGACCGGCCCGCGGTGCAAGTGGGCGACCCTTTTCTGGAAAAATCCCTGATAGAAGCTTGTTTAGAGGCATTTAAGACCGGCGCGGTGGTGGCGGCCCAGGATATGGGGGCCGCAGGGATCACCTGTTCTACTTCCGAGATGGCGGCCAAGGGAGGGGTGGGAATTGAATTAGACCTCGATAAAATCCCCGTCCGGGAAACCGGGATGGTTCCCTACGAATATCTGCTATCGGAATCCCAAGAAAGAATGTTATTTGTGGCAGCATCGGGACGAGAAGGCGAATTAATCGAGATTTTCCATCGTTGGGGACTTCAGGCTGTGGTCGCTGGCACTGTTATCGCTGAACCGATCGTCCGTATATTATTTAAAGGGGAAATTGCCGCCGAAATTCCTGCCACGGCCCTAGCGGATAACACTCCGATTTATCATCGGGAATTACTAACAGAACCGCCAGAATACGCCCAAAAAGCTCAATTATGGCAAGATAGCACGATTCCTATTCCCGAATCCTATAACGAGATTTTATTAAAACTGCTCGATAGTCCCTCGATTGCCTCAAAACGCTGGGTTTATCGTCAATATGATCATCAAGTCCAGAATAACACCGTTATTCTCCCCGGGGGAGCCGATGCGGCCGTGATTCGCGTGCGTCCTCTGGGTGCTAATCCCGCAAATTCTCGGCGCGGTGTAGCGGCGACTACAGATTGTAATCCGCGATACGTTTATCTTGATCCCTATAACGGGGCTAAGTTGGCCGTGGCAGAAGCGGCCAGAAACCTTAGCTGTGTTGGTGCTGACCCTATTGCTGTCACGGATAATCTCAATTTCGGCAGTCCAGAGAATTCAATCGGTTATTGGCAATTAGCCACTGCTTGTCAGGGTATTGCCGAAGCTTGTCGGGAAATGAATACACCAGTAACTGGGGGTAATGTCTCTTTGTACAACGAAACCGTTAATGCAGCTGGCAGCCCCCAGTCTATTTATCCGACTCCCGTGATTGGTATGGTGGGATTAGTGCCGGATATAGGGGAAATTTGCGGTCAAGGTTGGCAAAAAGCGGGGGATTTAATCTATCTTTTGGGTTTTTCCTTGCCAACTATCGGCGCTTCCGAATATTTAGCCGTTATTCACGGTTTGGTGACGGGAAAACCGCCGGTAATTGATTTTGAATTAGAAAGAAAGGTACAAGCGGCCTGTCGTCGGGGAATTCGCGCCGGTTGGGTGAAATCTGCCCACGATTGCGCGGAGGGAGGTTTAGCCATTGCTTTGGCAGAATGCTGTATTAGTGGCCAATTAGGGGCGGAAATTGACCTTTCTTGGCACAATCAAGGCCGTTTTGACGCGGTGTTATTCGGAGAATTAGCTAGTTGCATTATCGTCTCCGTTTCCTCCGAAAATCAGCAAGATTGGGAAGAATATCTAAAGACACAATTAAGAGACTATTGGCAAATAACCGGCAAAGTTAGCGAAAAAAGCGATAATATTCGGATTTTTGACCGGGATAAACAACCGGCGATCGATGTTAGTCTAGAAACTATACAGCAAGTTTGGTCAAAAGCGATCGAAAGAAGGCTTTAGGGAAGGAAACAGGAGTCGGTCGTCAGGAGTGGGGAAATAGGGAAATGGGGAAATGGGGAAATGGGGAAATGGGGAAATGGGGAAATGGGGAAATGGGGAAATGGGGAAATGGGGAAATGGGGAAATGGGGAAA
>NZ_JADBSA010000364.1:0-3930 GCF_020246945.1 Microcystis sp. M113S1
GGGCATACCGGAACCTTCGATGCTCGATCCAATAAACGCTTGGGGAGAGAATACCTCTACTTTTTCAGAAGCAATTCTGTCTTTCGCAAGTAATCTCTGTGAACCAAGAATCCCCGTCTCTTTAGAGCGGGGAGTGTCAAGGACGCTTGTATCAGTTAATTGATCACATCAACGATTTAAGTCCTGTAGTTGCCCTCGAAGAGCATCCCGAGAGAAAATAAACCCTAGGCTAGAGTTTCAGGACAGTATCCTAAACCCTTAGTAAATTGTTGCCGAAAAGCCTCTATATCTTGCTGATCCGGGGTACCATGGGACACGATCGCCACTTGATAACGACGCATGACATCAATAGGAGATTGTCCCGTTTCCAAACTCCAAAAAACCATCTGGAGACGCATTTCTGGTTGATAGGGAATCCCTAACTCATTCATGTAGGCGCGAAAATCACCGTGTTGGCAAGGAGTCAGCATTTGATTAAACTTTACCTTGACCACCCAACCGTTAATCTGATGGATAACCGTCATGACGGAGGAAGGCAGATGAGTCATCGAGCGCAGGTATTCGGTGACTCGTAGCGTTAAACTAGCATTAGCAAGAAAATAGAGATAGTCCATAGTGGCCGCCGGGCTATTGGCTAATAGTCACGATTAGTGTTATATCTCTAAGTCTGACGATAAACCGTTCCAGGTACCAAGGGGAGAAATCCCCGATTTAGTGAAGTTCGCCTGGGTAGGATTACCCAACTTTTGCGAAGCTCTTTATGATGATAATGACGATGATCCCTGACCAATTACTCTCCAGCTACGATTATCACCTTCCTCCAGAGTTAATTGCCCAAAATCCCGCCGAAACCCGGGATAGTTCCCGTCTTTTGGTGGTAGATTCTCCCAATAGTCATAATTTAGCTATTTTTCGGGATTTACCCACTTGGTTAGAGTCGGGGGATTTGCTGGTTTTCAACGATACCTGCGTGATTCCGGCCCGTTTATTTGGACGTAAAACCACGGGCGCACCCGTAGAAATATTACTATTAGAAGAACAAGATGACCATCGTTGGTTATCTCTGGTGAAACCGGGAAAACGCTTTAAAGTCGGTTCAGAAGTCCTTTTTTATCCGAAAACAGGGCCGACGGAAGACCAAGAAAAATTATGGTTAGCGAAAGTAATCGATCGAGATCTGAACACCGGTGGTCGTCTGCTGGAATTTCAACGTCATCCCCAGCGCAGTTTTTGGGATATGTTGGAGGAGTACGGTCATATTCCTTTCCCCCCCTACGTCACCGAATCAGAGGCGGAAGAAGACCGTTATCAAACAGTTTACGCTGATAAACAGGGTTCTGTGGCCGCTCCCACGGCCGGATTACATTTTACTCCCGAATTATTCCATAAGCTCGCCCAGAAGGGTATAGATACCACCTATGTCACCCTTCATGTGGGAGTGGGAACCTTTCGTCCCGTAGAAGTGGAAAATATTACAGAACACCTAATGCACCAAGAATTTTTGCAGATTTCCGCCGAAACTGCCGAAAAAATCGCCCAAACAAAGGCTAGAGGTGGCCGGGTTATCGCCGTGGGAACCACGGTAGCTCGCGCCTTGGAAGGGGCAATTAAAGAAAGTAAGAGCGAGAAATTAACCGCTTTTCAGGGAAAAACGAATTTATTTGTCTATCCGGGTTATCAATGGCGGGTTATCGACGGCATGATCACTAATTTTCACCTACCCAAGTCCAGTTTGATGATGTTAGTCAGTGCCTTAATCGGACGGGAAAGACTACTGGCATTGTATCAAGAAGCTATCCAAGAGCGTTTCCGTTTCTATTCCTTCGGTGATGCTATGTTAATCCTACCCAGCGCTCGCAGCAGTAATCGGTAAGTAGTTGGACAAAATTACGTTCATACCCCAGAAAGAAGGAGCAGCAGAACTGCGGAAAGGGCAACAGGAAAAGCAAAAATATGTGTAAGCGGCCCGCGCATCTAAATTGGTCTAGGTCGATTATCGAACCACCTCTGGCCTGTTGTCTATCCTAACCAAGAAATGAAAAGAAAAGATCTTAAAATCGGTCGCCGCTATTCTGGCAAATCCTGGCAAATATTCGTAATTATTGCCTTCATGGTCGCCGCTCCCTTTGCTATTTTTTATCTTATTGCCTTGGCTTATCTCTGGCAAGGCGATCAACTTTTGGCCGCGGGGGAGAAGGAATCGGCTCTGTCTGCTTACCGAACAGTTTTATCTTTTCACGAAAATTCGGGCCAAGCCCATATAAAAATCGCTCAGGTCTTGCAAAGTCAAAAACGTTATTCTGAAGCCTTAAAAGCCTATAATCATGCCTTTATCGTTAATGATAAACCACCGATGGAAACCTCCCAAAGTAATTATTTAGTGGCTTTGGGAGATATCTTCGCGCAAGAGGAAAAATGGTCAGAGGCGATCGAGGCTTACCAAAAAGCAATTATCATTAAACCAACTTTTAAAGCGCAATTTCAGCTAGGAAAAGCCCTCTATAGTTTACAACGTTGGGATGAGGCGGCGAAAGCTCTGCAAGCAGCGGTTTTTCTCGATCCTAGTCAGGGAAAAGCCTATTTTTATCTGGGAAAGGCCTATAGTGAACAGCAACTCTGGCAAGAGGCCAGTTATGCCTATCAGCAAGCTCTAGAATTGATACCTAGTCAGGGTGAAACCTACAAAAAATTAGGAGAAACCCTAGCAAAACAGGGAAAATGGGAGCAAGCAGAGCAAATATATCGACAGGCTTTAATTTACGCCCCTAAAGATGGGGATATTTATAATTATTTAGGGAAAGCTTTAGCGGAACAGGGAAAACTAGGGGAAGCGATGGCAGTTTTTCAACAGGCGCGCCAAATTAGCCCCAAAAATGCCGAGATTTACGAAAATCTCTGTTATACCTATATCAATAGCGGTCAGATCGATGAGGGTCTAAATTGGTGTCGGCAGGCCGTAGAAATTGATCCCAATTTATCAGAAGCTAGATTTATTTTACAGGAAATCCAACGGGGGCGATTAATTCATGATCATCCCGAATTATTAAAAATGCCAGAGATAATTCCCAGTCTTAAGAGTGATCCTCTGGTGAATTTAAAACGCTCAATTGTTAAAATTGTCATTCGTGGTCAAAATAAAAATGGCATCGGCACTGGTTGGTTATTAAAACGAGATCAAGACACAGCTTGGATCGTGACTAACCGCCATGTGGTGACGAATTCCCGTCAAGAAATCGATGCAGGGGCGCGCATTTTTGTCGAGTATTATAGCCAACCACCCAAGGGAAAAATTCCCAAGCGTTCAAAAGCTAAAATTCTCCACACTACCCCCCCTAACGACTGGCTCGATTTAGCAGTATTGGAGGTAAAAAATCCCCCCCCAGATTTAAAACCTTTAGCTTTAGCACCCCTACCAATTGCCGCTAATCAATCAGTAATCTCGATCGGTAATCCTTTTAATCAAAAAGATTGGACTGTCAGCAAAGGCACTGTTAATGATAATGAAGAAAAATCCTTAAGTTTATCCATGTTTGTCGTTTCTGGACAGTCGGGAAGTCCAGTTTTAAACGATAAAAATCAAGTGGTGGGAGTGATTTCCCAAGCGAGTTTATTTTGTGCCAATCCCTCTACTCCTAAACCCCTAGAAAATGCCGTTAAATTGGGCTGCGGTTTCGCAATTCCCATTGACAGGGTGCGAGAAAGGTTAAGGGAGTGGGGAACTTTTTCAGTTATCAGTAATCAGTAGTCAGTTATCAGTGGATAGTGGATAGTAGTTAGGGTTTGCTGAATAAATCTAAAAACCTTATCCAACAAGGTTTTTAGACTTTTTTTCCCTCAAAAAGTGCCGACCCTTGCAGTGATTGGGGGGAAAATTCAGGGACTTTTTCCCTGAAAATTAGGTAATTGACCACCTGAAAATGGGTAAAACCC
>NZ_JADBSA010000365.1:0-10909 GCF_020246945.1 Microcystis sp. M113S1
AAAAGGGACTAAGTACGGTAGGGCATACCGAAACTAATACGCTTGGGGAGAGATTCCCTCTGGTTTGGTTGGATACGTCCTGCCAGATCAAGGAAACTCGATGAACCAAGAATCCCTCGCTTTTAGCGATGGGAGTGTCAAAATAAATCTTTCTTCATCGGGGTATTCATTGATTTAAGGTATATTTAGAGTAATTTACGGAACTCTTCAATAGTTAAACCAGCATCTTGAATTATCCCACCCATTGTAAAAGCTTTGATGGGGTTATTTCGAGGAATGGTTACTTGACGTATTCCATCACTCATCACGATATGTTTACTCTGACGTATTATGTTAAATCCCGCTTTTTCTAAAGCGCGTACTGCTTTAAGATGATTGATACCAGCAAGTTTAGGCATATCAAAACTTATTAGCAGTTACTTCAATTTCTCGTATTTCGACACCATGCAATCTATCTTTTAATGCTGCTAAATAATCCTCAATAGCATCTTGAATATTAAGGAATGCTTCTTCTTCTGTATCACCCTCAGACCAACAACCAGGTAAAGCAGGTACGCAAACGCTTATCCCTTCTTCAGACCGATAAATAGCAATTTGGTATTTCATTTTTTGTATATACAATATTTGCTTTTCTGCATCATCATAACATTAATATTATCACAATCGCAAAAACCCTAATAATTTCGTAAGAAAACCTCAAATGTCGCAGTTTGAAAAAACTCCGAAACACCTTATATGCTATAACTTACAAGTCGCAGCGAGAGAAACTTCATCATTAGGTAAATAATAGTCGTCCTTTTGGTTCAGGAATGATTCGTTCTACTTGTTGTGCAGTTTCAATCCATTCTTGAATAACAAGTTCAGCATTTTGTACAGCTTCTTGATAGGTTTCTCCATCTGCCATACATCCTGCTAATTCTGGAACTTCAACAATAAAAGCTCGATCTTCCTCACTTCAATAAATAATTAATTCATAGCGAATTTTCATCTTTGCCTCCTAATTTATATTTTAAAATTAGATTACGAATTTGTTTGACTTGATAAGTTGTGTAGGTTGGGTTGAACAGAGTGAAACCCAACAATTATAGGCTTTGTGTTGGGTTTCGTGCCTCAACCCAACCTACTACTACTACTGAACCAGAGAACAAAGAATCATCATAACATTATTGATCATCTGGCAAAGCTAAAATTTCATCCCCAATTAAATCAGATAAATTTTCGGTATGAACGTGCAAGTGAGTAATTGAGCCTATTAATTCTGCCAAAATATCCCCTTTTTGGTCATCAGTTAGGCTTGGTAATTTAAGCTGACTTAGTAAGAATAAAACCGCTTCGCATTCTTCACCTAATTCAGATAATAGAGTGGACAAGGTAGAGTTGACTTTCAAGGGTTTTTCAGTGTTTGAAATCATTGCTTATTTTCCTCTGTTTAATCGCTTTTCTGCTCTAGATAAACTTTTTTCTAAACCTTTAATTTCTCTTTCCCAGTAATTAATTAAGTTTTTATCGGGGGATTCTTTTTGTTTCTCATTGGCAATTTTTTGATGATGGTTCAGAATTTGATAACGAATGCTTTCAACAGATTTACGAAATTTCTTTTTTGACAAGTATTTACTCCTAACTTGCGCTGGTTAATATCTATCGTAATTATAAACCATAGATTATGTAGGGGAAAATGGCATTTACCCTCCTGGGGTGACGGTGACAGGTATCGAATCGCGGAACCCCTGATAACCTCGTGTTGAACCCCTGTAGGATCGGAGTTTGAAAAAACTGCGAAACGCTTTATATGCTACAATTCACAAGCCGCAACGCGAGAGATTGCGTCCGCTCCCATCCATCCCCCCTCAGGTGGCCGCCACGACGGCAGGTGTCCTTTGGGTGCTGATGATGGTGCGTTTGTACTCCATGTTAAATTGGAATAAGTTTTCCAGTCTCCGTTGACTCGCCAGCGCCAGCCTACTGCGTCCCCAAAACGTTGCCACACTTCATCATTATAGTCACCGATCTGGTTGCCTGTCTGCTTGTAGATAGCCAATTGTACAGAAAAGCCAAACTTTCCTCCTGAAGCATTTAACCATTCTCGATCGATCATCCGCAAATCCTCACAGGAAAACTTCTCGGCGGATTTGCTGTCTATCCATCCTTCTTTTTCTCGTTTAGCGGCCGCCCGCATTAAATCCCAGGTTTTTTGATCGGCTTCTTGCCATTTCTTCTGTTGTAGGAGTTCTCGTAGGGGGGTATAGTCCACGCCGGTGGTTGAGGAGATGAGGGTCGATCGTGGTTGGGTGGGTGGTGTTGGTTGTGGCGTGACCACGGGCGATGGGGTAACAGGGGGAGGACTGAACGGAGGAGGCGATACTACAACAGTTTGCTGTGGATTGAGATAAAACTCATCCCCTTCTAAATTCCCTTCTGTCCAAGGTTGTTGGACTGCGTTTGTTTTTTCCTTAACTGATGTGCTGACCCGCCGAAACATCAACTGCACATCTATATTAGGTTTCTTGATATTTTCCAGTAATGCCGACGTAAAGGGAGAATTGCGCTGTCCTACCCCATCTGCCGCCGTATTTCCTTCCCTCGTTGCGTAGGCAATAATAATGCCACTGGGAGGAGAAACAGCCGTCAATCCCCGAACATTGCTACCCCGACGACTCGATCGCCACCGCCGATAAAACGGATTATCCCGACAGGCATCAATAATAATAATATTGACCTGATTTCTCGCTTCTTCCATTGCATTCAGCACCTTACCCAATGCGACCGCCTCATAACGGGCATCTTTCTCATTCAGGAGTTGTGCCTTGAGGGGAATTAAATAATTTTCTCCCTGTACCTGTACCCCATGTCCTGCATAATAAAAAACACCCACGCCACCCTTACGCAATTGTCGGCTGAAATCGTTGATCGCATTTTCCATCGATCGCAAATCCTGATTTTGCAACAACTTCACCTCAAAACCCAACTCCCCTAACGCCTTGGCGATATCCGTTGCATCATTAACAGGGTTAGATAATGCGCCTTCCTCATAGTTCGCATTGCCAATCACCAAAGCCACTTTGGGTTGTTTTTGCGCCACTAATTGAGGATCGATCCCCTTCAATTGCCCTTGCAGAGATGGCGAGCTTAAACCCCCATCCTTCGCCAAAATGACGGTTTTGGGGGTCGTATTAGTAGCAAACCCCGCAAAAGCTATTACGGCTAAACCAGTAGCAACAGAGATAAGAGCGATCGGTTTCAGAGGCAACATAGAACAAACTCAGCGATTTTTAAACTCAATGGCAATTTACTCGATCTCTCCAATGTGAATCGTCATTTTTGCCGACGAGTTCAAGAGAATCTTTTTCACTCCGTGGGGTTTATTCTGGGTGTCTTCTAACAATCGTTCTCGCCCTTGAGGACTCATCGTGGCTAGAGCGATCGTCGCTTTTCTGGGAGAATTTCCTAGCTTCAAGGCCGGAATGGGCAAATCTGGCAATATTTTATTTCCTCGGAACTTAGTCGGCAGAGGCTTTCCTGTAATCCAGACATCACCCTCAAAAGCGATCGCCTTAACTTGTGTCAACGGAACCTTTTCCGAATAACCCTCAGCCGAAAGCGTCAAACTTGTTTGATTAAAAGCTGTTAATTGACCCGTCAGAGAAGCCCCCTGTTTCCTCGTCACCGTCGCCTTATCCGGCACCGCCACTTCTAAAACTGTTCCCTGACTCCGCGCGGAACCCTGCCACCCGGCCCAATGCCCCTCACTCGCCACCCCCAGCCACAGCAAAGCGAAAATACTCCCCTGCAAAATAGTCTTCTTCACCGGATTAACCCCTCTATATCCAGATAAATAAGAAATGATAGAATCCTAACACCTCTTTTCTCCGCTCACAACTAGGCTGTTTGTCATGGCTGAACCCCAGACCACCCCCGAATACAATCCCCTCGGCAAACTCCTCGGTGTGCTGGCTTTGTTAGCCGCCGGCCTGTACTTTACCGGATGGACTTATCGCTGGACTTACTTCAGTTTTTTTCAACTCGAAGTCACTACCCTTAACCTGCCAGGCGAATCCTTTTATCTTGCCGCCTTCCAAACCTTTTTCGGGGAACCCCTCGCCTTCCTGAGAACCATTCTCGTTTTGGGTGTGACAGTCTTAGCTATTCTCGTCACCCTGCACTGGGGCCAAAAATGGGGCAGTAAATACCTGCGAAGATTGCCCTTTACTTTCAATGAAGCCCAGACAAAGATTCTTAACTTTTTCGCCTCTCTGCTGAATGAGCTAATTATCGTCCTCTTTATCCTCACCGCCCTCTTTTGGCTGGCCCGTTGGCAAGCACAAGCGGATGCTTGGAAAGATGCCGTCAACGAAACCTCTTCACTGCCCGTCGTCACCCTTCTGATGTCCAAAAATGCCGCTTTAGGACGCAAACTCGATAACCCCCTCGATAACCCAACTGACTTGCGGATCATCGGCGATCGCAAAGCCTACGATCTCCTCCTCGGTCAAGAACTCACCGACCTGAGCAATTCTAACAAACCCAGAGTTTGGCGACTTCTCCTCAAACAAGACGGTTATGCCTATATTTTCCCCGCCTTACCGAAAAAAGATTCCCGGTTGACCATTCCCGTGGCGATCGTTTATGAAAAAGATAATGGTGTTCAGCTAACCATTCTCAATGCCTCCCCGTCTCCACGGTAAAATAGGCAATGCTCACCCTAGTCATGCAAGACGTAAAATTTCCCAGATTTTCGGATATTCTCGCTAACTACTTTTGTAGGTCTTCATTGGCCCGAAAAATCGCTTCTTGACCACCACTAGAGGTCACAAAACCCATAAAAGCTTTGACCGCTTCACTAGCAGGTTCTTTGTAAACGTAGTAAAGGGTACGCTGCCAGGGATAATTAGGTTCACTGGGTAAAATTCCCTCAATAGCGAGCGCCCTGACGGTTGTTTGGTTGGCAATTTGGCTATAGGTGGCGTAACTAATGCCATTCAGTCCCAAAACTCGCAAAATCGGGGTCGTTGCATCCCTCACCATCATTTGAAAATTAGTTCCTGTACCAAATTCTGCCCCTTGCAGCACTTCCTGACGAAAAATTTGATAAGTGCCACTAATGGGAGGACGATTAATCACTTGAATAGTAGCAGTAGAACCGCCCACCTCCGACCAAGAAGTGATTTTTCCGGTAAAAATATCTTTAACTTGGGCAGTGGTTAACCCTCCCGCAAAGGGGTTTTTTACTCCCACCACAATAGCGATCGCATCTCGAAAGATCGGACTAGAAGCCAGTCCCTGAGAGCGTTCCGACTCGGTTAAAGGTCGTGACACCGCCGCAATATCGATCGCCCCCCGGGCTACTTCCTCTAATCCGATATCAGATCCTTGAGCATTTGTCAAGACCTCTACCCCCTGAAATTTGGCAGTTAAAGCGGCTTTTAAGGCTTGATTAATCTGTACCATACTGGTAGCGCCGTTAATGCGAATTGTCGTGCCACTGGGAATAGAAGTCGGTGGGGCAAAACTGACCACTCCCTGGGGTGAGGGGGGAGGAGGTAAGGGAGAGGAGGTGCTTCCCGATGTTGGGGGTTTTTGCGGACTTTTGCCGCTGACACAGAGAAAGAATTCTTGACCTGCGGCACATTGACTTTGCAGCCAGAAGTAACCCCCACCTAAAATGCCCGCAGTGGATAAAAGAGCGATTATTAAAGCAGTTGTTTCGTTTTTTTGAGACATAATTATTCAGTGAGCGGTGATCAGTTAGGGGATTTGGGGAGATGGGGATTTGGGGAGATGGGGATTTGGGGAGATGGGGAGATTTCAGCTAAATTCCCCACCCCCCCACTACCCCAACACCTAACACCTAACACCCCACTACCTCACTACCCCATCATTTGCTGACATTAGGGGGTCGATCGCCTCCACATCGGTGATCAATGGAAGTTTCGATGATATTATCTTAGTGCATGGAAATCCACTCTTGATTTAGGACTGTATATCATGACCCACGCACCTATATCCCCAGTCGTGCTGGTTATCCTTGATGGTTGGGGTTATCGCCCGCAAAGGTCGGATAATGCGATCGCAATGGCGAAAACCCCGATTATGGATAGTCTCTGGGAAGTGTATCCCCACACCTTAATCCGCACCTCCGCTAAGGATGTAGGCCTACCAGAAGGACAGATGGGCAACTCGGAAGTTGGCCACCTGAATATCGGAGCGGGGCGAGTTGTACCACAAGAATTAGTACGAATTTCCGATGCGATCAAAGATGGTTCGATTCAACAAAATCAGGCTTTATTAAAACTCTGCGGGGAGATTCGCCCCAAAAAAAGCAAATTACACCTAATTGGTTTATGTTCTGAGGGGGGAGTCCATTCCCATCTCGCTCACTTACTGGGATTATTAGACTTAGCGAAAGTGCAAGGGATTAGCGATGTCTGCATTCATGTCATCACCGATGGTCGCGATACCAATGTCACCGACGGGATGCTCGCTATTAAACGGATTCAAGAACATATTAATAAAATCAGTCTCGGTCGCATGGTGACTCTCAGTGGGCGTTATTATGCCATGGATCGGGATCACCGTTGGGATCGGGTCGAAAAAGCTTATAACGTTATGACCAGTGATCAAGGTATTGACGGGCGATCGATCACGGAAGTATTACAGGCATTTTATGACCAAAATATTACCGATGAATTTATTCTCCCCACTAGGATTGCACCGGGGGCGATCGAAGCGGGCGATGGGGTGATATTCTATAATTTCCGTCCCGATCGAGCTAGACAGTTATGTTATGCCCTGACTATGCCCGATTTTGAAGATTTCGATCGAGATTTAATTTCTCCGCTTAGTTTTGTCACTTTCACCCAATACGATCCGAAATTACCGGTAGATGTGGCCTTTGCTCCCCAGAATTTAAATAATATCTTAGGAGAGGTGATCGCTCAACAGGGATTAAAACAATTTCGTTGTGCAGAAACCGAAAAATATCCCCACGTCACCTACTTTTTTAATGGGGGGTTAGAAAAACCCTTTGAGGGAGAAGTGCGCGAATTAATTCCTAGTCCGAAAGTCGCCACCTATGACCAAGCTCCGGCCATGTCGGCAGCCGCGGTGACAGCAGCGGTCTCTGCGGCGATCGAACAGGGGATCTATGGTCTCGTGGTAGTCAATTACGCTAACCCCGATATGGTGGGTCATACGGGCATTTTAGACGCGGCCATGAAAGCAGTGGAAACGGTGGATCTATGCTTGGCTAAGTTGTTAAGTAGCATCAATAAATTGGGGGGAACAGTGTTAATCACCGCGGACCACGGTAACGCTGAAACGATGGTGGATGAGTCGGGTAATCCTTGGACGGCCCACACGACTAATCCCGTTCCTTTAATTTTAATTGAAGGGGAAGGGAGAAAAATACCGGGCCACGGTGGCGATGTGCAGCTGCGGGATGATGGTCGTTTAGCCGATATTGCCCCCACTATCCTCGAAATTCTCCAAATTCCCGTCCCAGTAGAAATGACTGGGCGATCGCTGATTAAACCGGCCGAGGTGGAAATTAAAGCTAGTCGCACTCCCGTCCGAATCTCGCTTTAACAGGTAAAAAGTCAATAAAGGGGAATTTTATGCTGAAAACCATCGAAGGTGTTTATCGAGATGGACAAATACACCTAACCGAGTTACCCAATGATATTAGCGATCGCTCACAAGTGCTGGTGACTTTTCTCGATCAAATCGATCCTAGTAAGCTCAGACAACTGATGGAGTATTTAGAGAGCATCGAGGGGATTCAGCAAGGTTTCGAGGAGATCAACTCTGGTAAAACCCGTCCTCTTGCCGATTTTGCCCAAGAAATGGCCGAAAAATATGGTATTTCAGGTTGAAATTACCGCAACTGCCACGGCACAGATCGAAAAAGCCTATCGCTGGTATCGAGTTTATAATGCTGAGTTTGCTGACCGTTGGTTTCGAGGATTAATGAATGCTATTGCGACTCTGCAAGAGAAACCAACTCGTTGTGCTTTAGCGCTCGAACAGAGGATTTTTCTACCCAAAGAAGTCCGACAACTTTTTTATGGGAAAGGTAAAAATGTCTATCGAGTGCTTTTTACAATTAGAGATAGTACGGTTTATGTGTTATATGTTCGCCATAGCGCCCAAGCACCACTAACAGTTGAGGATATAGAGGATGAAGAGGACCCTAGTTGATAACTAATTCAAAGCTGACGGCTTGATAACTGCTATACTTTGTAATGGAAAATAGAGAGTAATGATCATGACAGTGGTGCTGGTAGTACAGATTATTTGGGCGCTGGCGGCGGCCTTTCTGGCGATTTTGGTGTTATTACACAGTCCCAAAGGGGATGGTATTGGCGGTATTGGCGGCCAATCACAGATTTTTACCAGCGCAAAAACAGCGGAAAAAACCTTAAATCAGGTGACTTGGGCGTTGGGGACGGTATTTATCACCCTAACTATTGTACTGAGCGCTGGCTGGTTAAATCGCTAAATGCTGAGAGGTTGGCTCTCTTTTCTAGGACTCGCAGCCTTGGCGAGTCTTTTGCTGTTTTCCTCTTCTTTGATCGCCGACAGTCGAGCGCTACCGGAGTTAAAAACCCATCCTTTACCCGCTAATTTAGCCCAATGGCAAGAGCAAAACCAACCCGGGGATTATTTTGATGCTGTGGAAATCAGTCCCGTGGGAGCGTTGATTTGGTCGCAATTTCCCGTGAAGATTTACGTTCAAAGCGATCGCAGTTCTTGGCTGAGTTTGGTACAACAGGCGATCGCTGAATGGGGGCAGTATTTGCCGATCGAGTTAGTAAATCGGGCAGAATTGGCCGATATCCTCATTAAACAGGAGTTACCGCCGTCGGGAGTCCGTTTTAATCCCGAAACCGGTAAGTTAGAACTGCCCCGGGTGCGTTCTGCCATAACACAATACGAGATTTTTGTCAAGGAAAATCGCTTAACTCATCGGATGAGTATCCAGATTAGTCCCAATTTAGCCGCTCAGTCGGCTTTAGCGGCAGTGCGTCACGAATTAGGTCACGCTTTGGGAATTTGGGGTCATAGTCCCCTAGAGACGGATGTGATGTATTTCGCTCAAACTAGAGATATTGCCCCGATTTCTAGCCGGGATATTAACACTTTAAAAAAGGTTTATCAGCAGCCAACTAAGTTAGGTTGGCAGATGGATAAGCTAGGGTATCTAATGCCTGAATAGGTAAATATTGCTCTTCAGTCGGTTCTGCTATTAAAAAGTATAAGTTATGGATATACTTAGTATAACTGACTAAGATCCAGAAGATTAACCATCGCTTAAACCTCTATTTCCTCTAGCCATGTTTTAATCGCACTGATTAACTTGGGTTGCTGGGGAGGGGTGTTGCTGACTCAAGCTATGAATGCCAACTGTGCATCCTATCCAAAAGTTAGTTTAGCTCTAGGTTTTAAAAACCCCACACAAGAAGATTCCTATTGCAAATCAGCAACCCCAATCTTTGCCACCCTCGACAACTAAGCCAATACTAGAAACATATTGTACGGGTTTGCCTAACATTAAGGGATCTATTTCTCCCCAATCGTAAGGTTCATAATCTTCTAAACGAGATAGTTCGCTATCTAACCAATCATCTCTAGGGGCTGTTTTTTCCGAGGGATTGGGCTGTTTCAGGGAGTCTAAGGGTTTAGTCATGGGGAAAAAATGTCCTATACACAAACATTTTACCCACTATTGACTAACTTTTTAGTTCATCTACACCTCTATTTCCTCTAGCCATGTCTAAATCACGCTGATTAAGTTGGATTGTTGGGGTTTGAAATATTTGTTTGAGTAATTGTTTCGCTTCTTCTCTTTCTTCGTCTGATAAATAATCTTTTCCTTTGACACTGGAAAGATAGCTTTTGCTATTGCCGACAGCTTGAATATAACGCTGTTTTCCCTGATTAAAAATCTCTGTAAATCTCTGATGTTGCTGCCTTTGAATTTCGTTAGGTTGATTCATTATAAGTATAAGTAAGTAGGTGTTAAAAGTTGTCAAACACCCCCCTTATCAAGGGGGGCAGGGGGGATCGACACCCCCCTTATGGACTTGCGCTTTGATAATGTACCTTTTGGGCGAACGCAGTTCGCCCCTACATTGTGGACAAAATCCGTTACTGTAGGGGCGCAAAGCTTGCGCCCTCCGATCGATTGGGATATTATTCCCACGCAAGTCCCTTATCAAGGTAGCAGGGGGGATCAGAGGTAAAATCTATATTCAATTTAATTATAACTACTTACTTAACCGACTAAGATGCAGCAATGTTCCTGACTCCATTGCTATCTGTTAACCTATAGATGGAATATTTTTAATCAGCTTATGAAAGTGGTGCGGCTGGCTTTGGTGTTAACTTTGGCATTGATGATCATGCCGCCGACAACAGTGGCACAAACACTGGAGCAGTTATGGCAACAGGGTGAAACCGCTCAATCGGAAAAAAAATACCCGGAAGCCGAAAGAATCTGGCGACAAATTATTCAGCTTGATCCTAACAGTGCTGTGGCTTTTAGCAATCTCTGCGCTGCGCTATTCCGTCAAAATAAGTTAGACGAAGCACCGATTTTCTGTCAAAAAGCCCTCGCTCTCGATCCAAAACTTCCAGAAACCTACAACAATCTCGGTATCGTGCTGAGGGCCCAGAAAAAACTGAAGGAAGCCGAGGAAATGTACCGTCGGGCGATCGCTCTTGATGATAAATATGTCTATGCCTACTACAATCTCGGTAACGTGCTGTCGGACCAGAAAAAACTGACAGAAGCCGAGGAAATGTACCGTCGGGCGCTCGCTCTTGATGATAAGTATGTCTATGCCTACTACAATCTCGGTAACGTGCTGTATGTCCAGAAAAAACTGACAGAAGCCGAGGAAATGTACCGTCG
>NZ_JADBSA010000366.1:0-3812 GCF_020246945.1 Microcystis sp. M113S1
AAATACACCACAATTTTTCCATCATCCCGGTTTATTACCCTTTGCCGTCCTCAGCAATACCGATGACCCCGAACAGGTGTTAAGTCAGGTGTCCCGTTCTCTAGAAACTATCTCCCAAAAACAGGTGCAAAGCAATCTCGCTGCCGCTACCAGTATTCTCGCCGGGTTAGTATTAAATCGAGAGACGATTAAAAAAATCCTTCGGAGTGACATTATGAGAGAATCCGTCATCTATCAAGATATTTTAGAGGAAGGCAGAGAGGAAGGCGAGGAAGAAAAAGCTCGACAAATTGCCATGAAAATGCTATCCGCCGGCTTTTCTATCCCAGAAATCGCCCGATTTACTGATTTATCCCCCGCAACTATCGAGGAATTACAAAGGCAGCAGCACAATTAAAGCTTTTAACTGCAAAGGTAGGGAATTAGGGAAATTTTAACTCATCTCCCCACCCCACACCAGTTAACGACGTTTAGCGAGGCGACGCACCACTAAACCACTACCTAGTATGCCTAATCCGATAATACCAGAAGGTTCGGGCGTGGACACATTACCAATATCACCCGGAATATCAGAAGCAACAAGGCGAAAGTTATCCATTGCAGCATAACCACTGCTTAGAATATCGCTTTTATCCCAAAAAAGCGCCAATTTTCTCCACGGCAGCCTCTAGAATATCGGGATCGTGAACTAAGGCAAAACGCACATACCCCTCACCACCCTTACCAAAACCGGAACCGGGGGAAACAGCGACACCGGTTTGGGCCACCAATTGCCGACAAAAATCGACGGAATTACCCGGCCAACTGGGGGGAATTTTCGCCCAAACGTACATAGTGGCAGCCGGAGTGGGAACCGACCAACCGATGCGATTTAGGGCATTAATAAACACATTCCGGCGTTTTTGGAAGATAGCGACGGTTTCTTTGACCGAATCTTGATTACCAGTTAAAGCAGCGATCGCACCGTTGAGGATGCCCAAATACTGATTAAAATCAACCATGGCTTTAATCTGTCGCAAAGCCATAATTAACTGCGGGTTGCCAATGGCAAAACCGATGCGAAAACCGCCCATATTATAGGACTTGGAGAAGGTAAAAAACTCGATCGAATTAGTTTTAGCTCGATCGGCCTGTAAAATTGACGGAGGAGGCGATGTTCCCGCAAAAAAGATGTCTAGATAGGGAAAATCGTGGATTAAAACTAAATTATGCTGACGGCAAAAATCAACCGCTTTTTGGAAAAATGCTAAAGGCGCGATCGCTGTGGTGGGATTATGGGGATAACTCAAGACCATCAGCTTCGATTGTGCCAGCACTGGCTCAGGAATGTCCTCTAAAACCGGCAGAAAGTCATTTTTTGCCAAAATTGGCATTCCGTAGATTTGACCGCCGGCAAGGGCAACACCGCCTAAATGGGAGGGATAACCCGGATCGAGGAGTAGGGCAAAATCCCCGGGGTTGAGAATGGCCAAAGGTAGATGGGCCGTGCCTTCCTGAGAACCGATTAGGGGTAAAATCTCCGTTTCCGGATCGACGGGGACACCAAAGCGATCGCTATACCAGTTAGCGGCAGTTATTCGGAAGTCTCGCGTACCATTATGGAGTAAATAGCCGTGGGTGTGAGGATCGTGGAGAGATCGCTCGATAGCATCGATAACATGGGGAGCAGCACCAAGATCGGAGGAACCGAGCGAAAGATCGATAATGGTATTACCCGCTTCTCTACTAGCAGCTTTTGCCCGATCCATATCGGCAAAAACGTTGGATTGCAGTGCCTGTAAGCGGTTTGCTAGGGTTAAGTCATTCATAACCACAGATACCTAATTAGCTGACATAGGTATCGATAAAAGATTGTAATTGTTGTTTGCCGAGCGCCCCTTCATGAGTGGCAATAATTTTGTTATCTTTAAAGATGCGTAAAGCGGGAACACCTTTCACATCACATTTAGCCACCGAGTTGGGGTTAGGGTCCACCTCTAGTTTAACTACTTTTAGCTGTTCGCCGTAGGTTTCCGCCACCCAATCGATCGAGGGAGATACCAGACGGCACGGACCGCACCAACTCGCCCAAAAATAGACTAAAACGGGTTTTTCGACCTCAAAAACCTCTTGGTCAAACTTCTGATCGCTAATGACAGTTACGCTACTCACAGTATTTATTTCCTCACCATCGCTACTGATCATCATAGAGGTTCTCGGTAATTTTCGGCAATTAAGTAGTCATGCAAAATAAATTTCCTAGTGAAGATAGGCAAGAGGCAAAAGCTTTATCGAAATGTATAATTAATTTTGCGCGCGGTACTTATCCACTTCTACAGTTCCTTAAACATTAGGATCAAAGACATCGCGTAAACCATCACCGATAAAATTAATACTTAACACCGTGATCACGATAGCTAGAGCGGGAAAAATGACCAAGTGGGGGGCAGTTGTCAAGTAATCTTTAGCTTTAAATAACATTTGTCCCCAAGTCGGCACATCGGGGGGGAAACCCAAACCCAAAAAACTCAGGGTGGACTCGGTAATAATCGCATTACCCACGGCTAAAGTGGCAGCCACGATCATCATTCCCAAAACATTGGGTAATAAATGCACCCAGATTAAACGGAAAGGACTGGCCCCCAAAGCAATCGCGGCCGATATAAATTCCATCTCCCGTAATTTTAAGAAATTTCCCCGCACCAATCGCGCCACCGACATCCAGTTTAAACCCCCGATTACTAAAACCACGAGGATAAAAATGCCCGTTTCCGGTCCAGCGATTTTTTTGATACTATCGCGAAATAGATAGACAATCAGTAAAAGTAGGGGCAATTGGGGCAAAGATAGGAATAAATCCGTTAATCGCATCAATAAGCCATCGATCGCACCCCCGTAAAACCCAGAAATAGCCCCGATCGCTGTCCCTAGAATCATCGCCACTATCATAGCAGCAATTGCCACCGCTAGGGAAATTCGACCCCCCACCAAGATTCTCGCCAATTGATCCTGGCCTAGATCATTAGTCCCGAAAAGATGTTTTAAACTAGGGGGAGCCGTAGCTTGACTAAAATCGATCGCATCGATAGGGACTCGATAGAAAATCGGACCGAATAGGACAGCAAGAATAATTATCATTAATGCGATCGCTCCTATTACCGCTGGGGGATCTCGGTAAAAACGTCGCCAAGTATCGATAATTGCAGAAGACAGGGGAGACATAAGCTGTTAAGTGTTTAAATTACTTGTTGAGATAAGGCACTCTTGCATTGGTGGAGATTCCGCTAATCTAAGAATAAGCGGTTTAAATGCGTCTTAGCTTACCAAATACGGAGAAAGTTTGAAGTTTTTTGAGCAGTCTTTACCAGAAGACAATAATTTAATTCATCCTCCACTTTTAAAGGCTAAAATTCAATCTTTGCTACCCAAAAAAGCTGATTTTATTTTACATGATGAATGAGAAACGATTAATGATAGTTGTTATGTTATCCGAATTGAATGGCTTCAAGAATTAGAATCACAGTATATTGGGGATACAGATACGACGTTAGATTGTCTAGAAATATTACCACAAGAGTTGATTAATGTAATGGTTGAATAAGAAATAAATTGTTTCTAAATATAAAACCTTAGATAAAGCTAGGACAATAATCGTAAATCGGGAAAAATATACCGAGAATTAATTGACACAATTAAGTAGGGTTTGCTGAATAAATCTAAAAACCTTATCCAACAAGGTTTTTAGACTTTTTTGACCTCAAAAAGTGCCGACCCTTGGAGTGATTGGGGGGAAAATTCAGGGACTTTTTCCCTGAAAATTAGGTAATTGACCA
>NZ_JADBSA010000367.1:0-13573 GCF_020246945.1 Microcystis sp. M113S1
ACTGTTACCACTGGTGGAAAAAGAGGTGGTAAATTGACGGATATCGGTGGTTAAACCTGAGTAATCGACTTCTAAGACATCAATACCGCTACCACCATCCACGTCATCAGAGCCGCGGCCAGGGTTCAGGGTATCGTTACCATCTAAACCTTGCAGTGTGTCCCGGTCTATAGTGCCAATGAGCAGGTCATCGTTTGGTGTTCCGACAAACAAGGGCATAATTCCACCTCATCTTGTGCAAAAATGTTAAGTTACGCGATGTGCAACTAATTTTTAGTCCTTGATTTATAAGGGTTTCAGAAACCAGAAAAATCGGTGAGTAGTCTGAAATCCTGATTTGATCGTTGTAAGTTGCACATCGCGTTAAGTTACCTTAGGGAACAATTGCCCGTTTAATTTCTGAGCCACTTGTGGGTACATCCTATCATAAGTTTGCGACGAAAAAACAGTATTTTATTTTAGTCCCACATTCCGCACCCTAGTAGTTGAAATCAAAAGTTGCTCTAGCCCTTGTATCCCACATTCCGCACCCTCAACTGTCACATAAGCTGTCCCCCTCCAGAGACTTGAGTAAAAATACTTAGCTGGTGAAGGTTTTCTCGGTGGCCGCTAGGGGGGTCTTGAGACCCCTAATTATGAAAAAATAGGAATTGTTGCAAAACCTAGGCGAGTGGACTGTTCGACCATGAATCAATCAACAGAAATTGAAGTCAAAAATCTAGACCATCTGGGATTAGTAGCTGGAATTATCGATGAAATAGGAATCGTTGAAATTATCAACGAACAAGTCTCAATTGAGCGAGGAGAAATTGTCACAGCGGGGCAAGTCGTGAAAGCAATTATCCTGAACGGATTGGGATTTGTCTCCGGGGCCTTGTATTTATTTCCTCAATTTTTTGAAGATAAAGCAACCGAACATCTGCTGGGAGAGGGCATCGAACCCAAGCACTTGAATGATGATAAAATTGGTCGAGTAATGGACAAACTTTATCAACTTAATGTTTCGGTCATTTTCCTACTCATCAGTTTAGCCGCCGTGAAAAAATTTGGTGTAGCAACCGAGAATTGCCATTTAGATTCGACTTCTCTATCAGATTATGTTACGCTACCGCTAACCCATCCTACAAATAATTGTGTCTCCCTACTTAGAATCAGTCTATACTATATATTCTCCGGGGAGAAATTGCTCAAATTACTTTAGTAATGAGAAACGGGACTAAATAATGGCTGGAATTGAGGGATTGAGGATTAAAAATTATCGAGCGCTCAAGGATATAACCCTGGGCAAGTTATGGAGCGCCAATTCAGACTTGAATTGGCCTAATCTTTTTGCCTTGCCCATCAATTTCTCAAACTTTCCTTTAGGATTAATTGAGCAATACTGAAATAAATAAAAATTCCTAAAACATCAACCACTGTCGTGATAAAAGGAGCAGACATTAAAGCAGGATCAAATCCCATTTTGTTAAAGATAAAAGGTAATGCTGTACCTGTCGTCGCTGCAATAATTGAGATAGCAATTAAACTAATTCCCACTATAAAACCAATCTCTGGTTTACCTAAGAATACGAAAACCATAGCAATCACAATGACGGCTAAAATGATCCCTAATAATCCCCCTGTTATTAACTCTTTCACAATAATTGAAAACGGTTTCTTATCTCTTAATTCATCAGTACTTAATCCCCTAATAACAACGGTCGATGACTGTGCGCCTATATTTCCCCCTGCATCAATTAATAATGGGGTAAAAAAGGCTAAGGTAACTACTTCTTCTAACACTTCCTCAAAATTACTCATTAAAAAAACTGTTGCAGAATTCGTGATTAATAAAATTAATAACCATGGTATTCGTTTTTTTGTGATTTTATACAAGCCCAATTTAAAGTAATTTTGATCATCAGATTCCGTGTTAATTGCTCCCATTTTATAAATATCTTCAGTTGCTTCTTCCTCTAAAATGTCGATGACATCATCTACCGTAACTACCCCTAATAAGTTTTCATCTTTATCAACAATTGGCAAGGCTAATAAATCATAGCGTTGAATCAATTTAGCGACTTCTTCTTGGTCGGTATCGGTATAGGCATAAATAATATTTCTGTTCATAATTTCAGAAATTATCGCTTCTGGTTTAGCAACAATTAAATCTTTTAAAGATAAGGTTGCTTGTAATTTCTTATTATCATCTGTCACATAGATATAGTAAGCTACTTCAATCTTATCGGCTAAATTTCTGATTTTAGCTTGAGCTTCATTGGCAGTAACAGTTTCTTTGACATAGATATATTTCGGGGTCATAATTCGCCCTGCTGTATCAGCAGAATACCCGAACAATAAAGCATTCAACTCTCTTTCTTCAGGGGATAATTGAGCCACTAAAGTCCTCGCTAATTGAGGAGGTAACTCATCAAATAACTTGACTCGATCATCAGGAGACATATTATTAATAATTTCAGGTGCTTCCGCATCTTTAAACTTTTCAATTAATAAGTATTGGGTATTTCTATCTAAATGTTCATAAACGTCAATGGCTTGAGATTTATTTAAAAGTCGGAAAGCAATGATTTGTAGGGTTTTAGGTAAATCCGCAATCGCTTCTGCTATATCCACGGAAGCGACGGGAATTAATAGAGTTTTAGCTGCGTCATAATTTTGGGCTTCTAAAAAAATGAGTAACTGATTTGTGATCACATCTCTTAGGTCACTCTTAGAGCCTTTGGGAAAGTTGATTTCAGTGTTATTCATAATTGATAATTGGGTAAGGTAACTAAAAAGGGAAGCTCGAAAAATTGATGGAGGATACAAAAGGATTGTAAGCGAAGAAAGTAGAGTGGCACAAGCGAACAAATGAACCAAGCTGATTCTGCGTCTTGAAAAGCTAGATTAAAAAAGCTCAATCAACAGAAAGACTTTCTCCTGAGACTGAATTAGATACAGCGTTTCTGATCAAGAACTGTAACCTAATTTTATATTAACGACCGACTCCTGAAAACGAAAACTTTTGATCTCAGACTAAATCCGGTTATTAAAGACCGATTATCTATTCCTCCTTTTGCCTCTTGCATGAGTGCCTGTCCTGATATGTAGGGTTTGCGGCAAAAAGTTTTTCGGTTACCTTTTCAAAACAGGATTTAGTCTTAGATGCGATCGCCTCCCTCGCTCCTTCCCGGGGCTTGACATAAATCCCGCAATAATGTTATAATAAAAGACTGGCTTAAGCCAAAGACAGCAGGTGCGAAACAGCTTAAATACCCTGCCGAGGTCAAAGCGAGAAAACAGCAGCCAAAAAGACTAAAGAGAGATATTTTCTGTCTTGGTCGTGCCTGAACTGGATTCTCTCCACTCAACCCCGGCGCTACAAGGGGTTATTTTTGCGCCTGTCTGTGGAACCGGTCCCCCGCATACAGGAGGTGAACAAGGGATGGGGAGAAGCAGAGAAAGCAAGGGAGTAATTCTAGAAGAATTAAAAACCTCCCTGAGCGAAGCTCAATTAACGATGGTCATCGACTATCAAGGTTTAACCGTCGCCGAAATCAGCAATCTACGCCGCAAATTGCGCCCCACGGGAACGATTTGTAAAGTCACCAAAAATACTTTGATGGGCTTGGCGATCGCTGAGGATAGTGGCTGGGAACCGATGAAAAGCCTTTTATCGGGAACATCCGCCTTTCTGCTCGTAAAAGAGGATATCGGTGGAGCTTTCAAGGCCTATCAAGAGTTCAAAAAAGAAAGCAAAAAAACTGAATTGCGCGGCGGTGTCCTCAAAGAAGGGACCAAAGGTCAACTGTTAACAGAAGATCAGATCAAAGCGATCGCCGATTTACCGTCGAAAGAACAGTTAATCGCTCAGGCCGCTGGAGCAATCAACGCCATTGCCACCAAACTGGCCCGCAGCATCAACGAAGTTCCCGCATCTTTGGCCCGTGCCGTCGATGCCGTGGCCCGTCAAGAAGAAAAAGAAGCGGCCTAACACCGCGCCAATCAATCACTTAAAACAATTAGGAGTCTAACCCATGTCTGCTGTAGCTGAAATCTTAGAAAAACTCAAAACCCTTACCCTCTTAGAAGCTGCCGAATTAGTCAAAGGTATCGAAGAAACCTTCGGAGTTAGTGCCGCCGCTCCAACTGGTGGCATAATTATGGCTGCCCCCGGGGCTGCTCCTGCGGCTGCTGCTGAAGCTGTGGAAGAACAAACCGAATTTAACGTCGTTCTTGAAGAAGTTCCCGCCGACAAGAAAATTGCTATCCTTAAGGTAGTGCGCGAATTGACTGGTTTAGGACTCAAAGAAGCGAAAGACCTGGTAGAAGCAGCTCCCAAAGCGGTTAAAGAAGGCACCAACAAAGATGATGCCGCCGCCGTCAAGAAAAAACTGGAAGATGCTGGGGCAAAAGTTAGCGTTAAATAGATCGCCACTGATTCTGGGGAGCTAGATTACATCCCCAGACAAGCCGAAAAGCTCATTTCCTGATACTATAGGATTGTCATAGCAATCTTGTAGGATGTCCAACCATGGAAAGCGTCGCTTACATTTTGGTTTTAACTATGGCCTTGGCGGTAATTTTCTTCGCCATCGCCTTCCGGGAACCTCCCCGGATTCAAAAGTAAATTTCTTAACTCCGTTTAACTTAATAATTTTCTTCCCTGAGCCGCCCGCTTGTCCAAAGCAGGTTAGCGGCTCTGGTTTTCGTATTTAAAGGCTTAAATTAAAGGTTCACCTCACCGAGCGCCTCCTATGCAGTGTCCTAATTGTCAGCATACCGATAGTCGCGTTTTAGAGTCCCGTTCCTCCGAAAACGGTCAGAGCATTCGTCGTCGTCGTGAATGCTTACAGTGTAAATATCGGTTCACCACCTACGAGCGCATCGAATTCGTGCCGATCACGGTGATTAAAAAAGATGGTAAACGGGAATCTTTTGATCGCTGCAAACTGCTGCGGGGTATCGTCCGCGCCTGCGAAAAAACCGGCATTCCCCCCTCAAGATTAGAGGCGATCGTCAATGATATCGAATCCCGTCTGCAGCAAGACTCAAAACGGGAGGTAACAAGTCAGGAGATCGGTCAATTAGTCCTAGAATACCTCCGGCAAGAATCGGAAGTGGCCTATGTGCGCTTTGCTTCGGTTTACGGCAATTTTCAGGGAATTAGAGACTTTATCGCCGCTTTAGCGCTGCTGCAATCCTCCGAAATCGAACGCGCTCATCCTTCTTGGTCTCAAGCAGAAGAAGCCAGCGTGATCACCTCATCTTAAATAGTCCCCGATTCAGTTATAATTAGGATCCCTTGTGCTATTTAAAGCCCAAGCTCTGGTTAGATTCTTAAAAGTCATTCTTGAGGCGAATTGCCTGCAAGAAAGCCGGATGCGGCAGTTCATCCCCTAGGCCCTGCCTAGAAACTAAATTGGGAGGTATCTCCTTTCTTTAGAAACTGTACATCACATAGGAGGAAAAACCTACGGAAATTCCGAGGCCCAAACAACGTACATGACCACCCAAAAAACCGCAAACAAAAACATAGGCTTTACCCATGAAGATTTTGCCGCCCTTCTAGACAAATACGATTATCATTTCAGTCCGGGAGATGTTGTCGCCGGGACTGTTTTCAGCATGGAACCCCGGGGAGCGCTCATCGATATCGGTGCTAAAACCGCCGCTTTTATCCCCGTGCAGGAGATGTCGATCAACCGCGTCGATAATCCCGAAGAAGTTTTACAACCTAACGAAACACGGGAATTTTTCATCCTTACCGACGAGAATGAAGATGGACAGCTAACCCTGTCGATCCGTCGCATTGAATATATGCGCGCTTGGGAACGGGTGCGTCAATTGCAAAAAGAAGATGCTACCGTGCGCTCAAATGTTTTTGCCACTAACCGTGGTGGGGCATTAGTCAGGATTGAAGGTCTCCGCGGCTTTATCCCCGGTTCTCACATTAGCACCAGAGAGGCGAAAGAGGATTTAGTTGGTCAGGAATTGCCCTTAAAGTTTTTAGAAGTGGATGAGGATCGCAACCGTCTGGTTTTAAGTCATCGTCGCGCTTTAGTGGAACGCAAGATGAACGGTTTAGCCGTGGGACAGGTGGTAATCGGTTCCGTGCGCGGAATTAAGCCCTACGGTGCTTTCATCGATATCGGTGGAGTCAGTGGTTTACTGCATATTTCCGAAATCTCTCACGATCACATTGACACCCCCCACACGGTTTTCAATGTCAATGATGAGTTAAAAGTGATGATTATCGATCTCGATGCCGAAAGAGGTCGCATTTCCCTCTCGACTAAACAATTAGAACCCGAACCGGGAGATATGCTGAAAAATCGCCCGTTAGTGTTTGAAAAAGCGGAAGAAATGGCGATTAAATACCGAGAAAAACGTCTAGCGGAAGCGGAAGGCCGCACTGTCTCGGAAGTAGTCGCAGAAATCGAAGGTCCTCCCGCCTTGGAGGAGGAAGATTTAGTTCTCGCTGCCACCGAGGAGTAGGTCAGTTATCAGTTATCAGTTATCAGTTATCAGTTATCAGATTTGAGTTTTAAGTGTACAGTATTAAATAGGGTTTGCGGCAAAAAGTTTGTTGGTGGGGGTGGGGTGTAGGGTGTAGGGTTTTACTGATTTTGAGGGAGTGAATTACCTAATTTTCAGGGAAAAAGTACCTGAATTTTCCCCCCGATCACTCCAATGATCGGCACTTTTTGAGGGAAAAAAAGTCTAAAACTCTTACCCAACAAGGTTTTTAGATTTATTCAGCAAGCTCTAAATAGAAGTTTCCTACTGTCTTTTCACTGATTACGTTTACTGATCACAGCAAAAAAGTTGGCTGCTCCCCGTTTAATTTAAATCCTGAAAACCGACACTGCTGGCAAATCCTGTAATTCCGGTCATCTCCTCACTACTGTTGGCATCGAGGAAACGATCCAAGTCATCGAAAGCGGTTCCGTAGGTAATAGTGTTATCGTCGTATCCTTTCAGACTGACGGTATGTTGATCAAAAGCTTGGTGGAGATGGGGTAAACCGATGAGATAACTGTAGGTAGTTGTTCCGATAGCTAAATCCCTACCCATTTCTTTAGTAGCCGACTCTAAACGAAAAGCGGCGTTGACCGTATCGCCGATCGCCGTATAATCTGGATGTTCACCGCTGCCAGTATTGCCCACCATGGCATAACCGGTATTCACTCCCGCACCGATGCGTAATGTAAAGGGTAAGGGATATTCTTCGCTTAAGACGCGGGTCATCTTGTATATTTGGCTAATTGCTTGGAAAATTTGCAAGATATCGTCTTGATTGACTTCCTGTTGACCGTGAAACCAGATGGCCATGATCGCATCACCAATATATTTATCTACCCAACTGCCGGAACTGCGGATAATACTCCCGGCATGGCGAAACCAATTGCCAATCAGAGAAGAAAGCACTTTTTCGTCTAATTGCCTCGTTAAAGCCGTAAAATTTCGTATATCCACCACCATCACCGATGTTAAGCGACGTTCATGGAGGGGCGAGGTGGGGGTATCCGATTCTAAATTGCGCGGTTGCTTGCCTATATTAGTGGGAGTAGGACGATGGAACTGCACTGCGGTTTTGCCAAAGGTGATCCGATCTTTGTCATGGATAGTCACGGGAATGGCTACCCTTCTGCCATTAACAAAAGTTCCATTGCGACTACCGAGATCGATCAGATAAAAATCTCCTGTTTCCGTGGATTGTAAAATAGCGTGATTGCGGGAGATACAGTGATCTTTAATGACGATATCGTTATCTTTGCCCCGTCCGATTGTCCAGCAAGGTCTCCCCACGAGAGGGAAAAAACGCTCTCCCTTCTCGGTATGGAGTAGTAAATAAGGATTTTGTCCTAGTATATCCACGGGTAGATCAGCAGTAATAGATGGGTGATAGTAACTACACATTTTATACCTCACATTCCAGACATTTTCATATATCTAAGTAGGTAGGTAGAAATGGGAATTAGCCAGGAAAACCCTTAGGCCAGAGAAGCGGTAATCCAAAATAAACCATCGACTAAAATTGTACTCAATACGGCTCCGCTAAATGCCCACCAATAGTATAACCGTTTTTGCAAAGGATAGATACCGATCGCTAAGAGCAGGTTGAGCAGCACGATCGCCCAACTGATGCCCCAGGGGGTCTGAATTTGGGCCAAGGCGTTATCAAATATCGGTGCTACTAGGTTGGGGTCTAGTTCCACGGTCATTAATTGTCGCCAGTAGGGAATTAGTCCCGTTAGATAGAAATATAGGTCGGTGATGGCGGTTCCTAACAAAGAACCGAGATAGAAAAGATTACCCACTTTGCCGCGACCTTTGCATAATCCCCAGAGAACAAAGGGCAGCCCGATCGCTTCCATGGGAATATGGATCAAGGGTTCCCAACGCCACCAACCCCAGTACAGAGAACCGGCTAACCAACTCCAACTAAAGCCCAAAAGTAAATCCCCCCAAAGACTGATTTTTGCTTGTTTGAGTAGCCAAATCCCTAAACCCACCCAGAAAACGGTTAAACCTAGGCTAATTTCGGGATAGTAGCGCACTAGGGGCGCTTGTACGAACACGGGGACTGATACCAGAAATGCTGCTGTCCAAAAGACGGATTGACATTTTTCCCAGTTAGGGACTAGGGGTTTCAGGCGATCGGAATTGCTGGGGACTAGGGTAGAGTTGAGCAAAGGATTTCAGAATTGTTACAAAACTTTACTTATATTAAGATACATCATTCTCTTTCTACTATATCCCCCCTAGGGGGATTTGGGGAAATTAAAAAATTGTTTTTGGCAATGCGCTATCCTGTTAGAATCGAAACGACAGCAGCGATCGAGGAGTGCAAAAAATATGGCAGCGGGCCATGAAGAAAATCCGAGAATGCCCCTAGATAAAGTTATTTTTGTCATTGCTTGCGTCTATCTAGGTTGGGTGGTGGCATGGCTAATCAGTCAAAAAAATGCCCCTGTCTCTCAAAATGGCCCGATTTCCCAGGAAGAGCAAAAGTTTATCGCCTATCTGCAATCATCCCTTGCTATTATCGATCGCCAAGGTCAAACTTCATCCCCCGATCCTGATCCTGATCCCCAAAATAACCCTTCTCCGGTAGCCACAGTTCCACCACCACCCCCTGCTAATTTACCGGTTAATAATAGTCCCCAGATCATAGAAAGAATTTACGTTCCCGTTTATCCCCAAACTCCTCCAACTACCGCCAAACTTGTCCCGGTTACACCCCCAAATCCCGACATTTCCGCGCCACCATTACCGGCTGCCCCCCAAGTGAATCGGCCGTTGGCAGCGGTTATTCCTACCAATAATCAGGTTAAAAATACCCTGGTGGGGGTGATGGATTTAGGCGATCGATCTTCGGCTTTATTTGATAATAAGGGGATAACTATGCGTATTTCTCCGGGGGAATTTATCAACGGTTGGACTTTAGTGGAAGTTGGTAGTCAACAGGTTATTTTGTCTCGCAACGGGCAAACGAAAGTCTTAGAAGTGGGACAATCTTTTTAGGGTGAACTACCCGCTGGTCCAGATTGTCGGGGCTTCTGAACTCACGGGGGAATGCCTGAAGATAGACTTACGCCCACCTTGCGGATTTGGTATGATAGAGACAATTAGAACAGGTTTGAGAACTAGGAAAAAATCTATCAATCTCCATTAATAAAACACCTTATTGACAAACATTTTGTTAACGAAGAAAATAAACTGTAGCGGTAATAATACTCAGAATTACCACAGTCCAGCGCAGATAACTAGGAGAGATAATTCTAGCTAGTTTTCCACCCAATAAACCCCCAATTAAAGAGCCAATTGCTATCACTATCGCCGCCGACCAATATACCTGATTAGAAAAGAGAAAAAACCAAGATGCCGCCACGTTAACCACCAAAGAAAGCAACTGTTTTAAAGCATTTAATCTTGTGAGATTATCCTTGAGAAATAAGCCCAAAATTGCCAACTCGATCACACCTAAACCCGCTCCAAAATAACCACCATAAATTGAAGCGAGAGCGATGGGTAAAACCGCCCAAATTTCTGGGATATTGCCCTTTTTATCTCCCTGTCGCCGCTGCAACCAAGAGCGTAAAGTATCTTGAAAAGCCAATAAAGCTGCCGCTAAAAGAATCAGAAAAGGAATCAGGCGATCAAATACTTGATCACTGCTATTTAACAGCAAAATACCACCGATAATGCCGCCAATAACTGCCGATGGTAGCAATAACTGAATCCGTTTTTGTTGCCCGTGCAGGTCTTTTTTTTGGGCGAGAGTTGCCCCCAGATAACCGGGGCATAAAGCGACGGTATTAGTCACATTTGCCATTACCGGTGGGATACCCACCGCCATCAGCGTCGGAAAAGTAATCAGACTACCGCCACCGGCAAGAGCATTAATTAAGCCGGCAGCCACGGCAGCGATTGCTAGGAAGCCATAGTGAATAGGCGTGAGCATTTAGGCGTTAGGGATAGTAATTAGGGCTAAATCAATTTTTTCCTCGTCAACTTGCTTAATTTCGGCGCTAATTCCCGGTCCAAAGTATCTTTCGATTTTTTCTTGTTTTGCCAGCCACTTTTCTAGGGGTAAAAGGGGCGATTCAAATTCTAGGGTGAGACAATAGGCGGAATCAACAGCAGTTTCACGAATTGCCACTAAAGTCGGTCTTTCCTCGTCCGTGGGGCTTAATCCCAGCTTTTCTAGGGCTTCATCCAGATGCACTTCCTGTCCGTAGCGATAGCGGGTGACATCCTTGCGAAGTTTGGTTTGGGTGATAGTAGCCTGTTGTTGGCGCAATTGCAAGATTTCGGGGCTAGTGGGTTGACTGAAGGGTATAGGTTTGATTTCTGAAGCTTTTAGGGCTAAACCTCCCAATAATAACGGTAATCCGTAGAAAAACCCCGCTAAATTGACCGTGGCGTTACCTTGGGCATAACCGATAATCCCGATAACCGTTAAAATACTGCCTAAAATTAAGCCAAAGTATGATAGTCTAATTTTCCTGAGCATGAAATAATTTTTTTCTTGAGTACGCTAATCCTTTAGAGATTATACAACTCAAAAGAATCTTTTTTGCAGATGGGCAGTGGGGAGATTTTTCAGTTATTAGCTACTGAAGGCAATTAGTGTCTATTGCCTATTGCCTATTGCCGATGTACTCGCAATTTCTCAATTAATTGAGATAATTTCTGGTCAGAAGCGGCAGTAATAAAGTCTAATTTAAACTTTTTTCCCTGACTGAGATATTCTGCATAACTAGACAGAAGAAAAGGACGAAACTTTTCATTATCAGCAATATAAACTTCAAAAAAAGCCACCAATAAAGCTCCCGTATAATTCTCGATTAAATTTTGATCGGGTAAAGTGATATTGACCACAGACTCGAGGGTTTTTTGCATTCCTGCATCCAATTCTGTAAAATTTACATGAGCTTGTCCCTCCACCATGGCCAGATATTTATCCGGCGTTTTTAACCAAGTAAAAGGAATGGCCTGTTCAAAAATTGGATTAGCTGCCGGGTCATAACTTCCCGAACCCAAGAGGACAGGAATCGAGATTTTACTTAAACCTTTTTCCCCAAAAATACTGCGGTTAACGGGATTAGCTGCAAAGACAGCCGTGACTCGTTCATCGCGAAAATTATAGACCTGTCTAGGCAATTCTAGGGCGCGACATTCCAGTAAAATAGCGATATTAATCCCGGAGTAAGGACGATTACAATCTTGGGCGAGATTATCAAAATCAATTTGTGCGCCGGCAACAGCTAGAGACGCATAACCCCCGAAGGAATGACCCGCTACTCCCACATTAGTTAGGTCAAGTTTACCTTGAAATTGACTAGCATTACGTCTTGCTAATTCATCGATGACAAAGCTAATATCTTTGGGTCGATTAATAAACTCATTGCCATCAAAAATATTGCGATAATACCCCCCTAACATTCCTTGTAGGTATTTCATATCACTGCCAGGGTGTTGCGGTGCCGCTACTAAAAATCCGTAGGAAGCTAGATGTTCAATTGCTTGGGCATAATCTTCCGGTCGCGAGGCTAATCCGTGGGAAAAAATAATTACAGGTGTTTTGCCTTCTCGGAAAGTTTGCGGGATATAAACATTCACATATAAACTGCGATTGCGACTGCTATCGGTTAGGTTCCAAACTTCTTTTTTTACCTGAAAGCTACCGCGCTGACGCAAATCGGGTAAACTGGCATAATTAATCGCTGGTTTAACGGCAGCGGTTTCCTCGGCAGTCCAGAGGCGCATATCTTTGATAAATATTTCCGCCACATAAACCGCATAATCGATGGTTTTAGCTAATCCGAGGATTTCTTCCCCCTGTAACTGTATATTATTGGGGAATTTTTTCAGCACATTTAAAAGGGTTAATCCTCCTGGATCAAAAGCGGCACTAACAAGCGCACCCCGCAGGGCATATTTACCATTAATTCCCCCTTCAATGGTGATGCCTTTGCCCAAACGATAGAGCATATCAGCACCCATCACACTATTAAAAAAACGAGATAGTAAAATAGGATCGATGTCAATTTTTGTTAATAAAGCCTCACGAAACTTCTCTCTTGCTTCGGGAGTTGTTCTGGCAAGAAATCTTTTTAAATTAGCATCAATCTTTCCTTCTTTAGCAAAATTTTCTAGGGATGCTACCGATACAGAAAAGACGAGGGGAGTATAGACAAATTCAATTTCTTCAGCGGCTTTTAGGGGTAAAGCGGTCATACCCACAGCGAAAAGACTTAGGAGGAAAGCTCGCAGCCGACGGGTGGAATTATTTCTGGGAAAACGACCTTGTAAACTATGGCTAATCATGCGGTTTTTGGCTAGGGTAAATGACAATATGTGAACTACTCTCAAGGTCGTTGAGAGCTTCCTATTTCACGGGGGATTGCCTCAAGACGGACTTACGCCCAGATTTTGGTCTGACATCCCCTCTATAGGCAGTATCGCTAGTTCCTAACGACAATATCCGTAAGCTTTCATCTCGAATATTTATTGCCGCATTTATGTCCCGGTCATGAGTTGTCTGACAATGCTCACAAGTCCATATTCTAACATCAAGCGGCAAACTACCCACTTGATTTAGACAGACATGACAAGTCTTATAACTAGGGAAAAACCTATCAACTTCAATATAGGTTTTTCCTTGCCATTCTGCCTTGTATTTAAGCATTGTACAAAACATTCCCCAACTACAATCACTAATGGCCTTAGCTAAATTATGATTGGGTACCATGGCTTTAACATTGAGGTTTTCTACAGCAATAACTTGGTTTTCGTTAACTATCTTACGGGATAGCTTGTGGAGAAAATCCTCACGACATCTTGAGATTTTAGAGTGAACTTTAGCTACTTTACCTCTAGCCTTTTGACGGTTGTTACTTCCTTTCTTTTTACGAGAAAGTTTTTGTTGTTTGCGTTTTAGATTACGTTGATGTTTGGCTAAATGTCTAGGATTATCATATTGACTGCCATTACTGGTAATAGCAAAATGATTAAGTCCTAAATCGATTCCTATGGCTTTACCGTCCGATGACTGACTGTGCAACTCTGATAGATCGGAAGA
>NZ_JADBSA010000368.1:0-4165 GCF_020246945.1 Microcystis sp. M113S1
CCCACACCCCAACCCCCAACCCCCAACCCCCAACCCCCAACCCCCAACCCCCACCGAAAAACTTTTTCAGCAGACCCTAATTAATGTTAGACTGGGGAGTCATCCACGGCTCATCACCAAAGTACAAACCATGACTACTACTACTGATATAGGCACAATTGAGCAGGGCTTATCTCATAGGGGAATTATTTTAGCTCCACAACAACGATATGAAATCGGTGACTTGATGCGCGGAGTATTAAAGTTGATTAACACCAAGTCACCAGAAGAAATGCAGGGGCAACTGGAATTTCTGAGCAACTAGATTTCTTAAGGTAGTGAGCGGTCTATTCTTAATTCTCCTGACTCATGACTACTGGCTACTGACTCCTAACCCTAACAACAATTTTTGATTTTTACCAGAGGTCTATTTATTCAGCCAGCCCTACATAAATTTTTATACTAAATCCGGTTATTAAAGACTGATTATCTATTGCCCCTTTTGCCTATTGCCTTTTGCCTGTCCCCATAAGTAGCCTATACTCAACGGATTTAGTATTACTTTCTCTCAGATTAACTCCTCTTAGTTCAACCTGCTAAAAATAATAGTCAGGTATTTTTGTTTGTTATAATTTATACAAAATAACCTGCAATTACCCTGCTTATTCTCATCGGCGAATGGTAAATTGACTGACTGTTATACTGATACTAAATCCTATTTAAAAGCGATAGGAGACTGGGGAACGACGGAACAGCAGCCGGTCGTCGAGAGATGATGTCAAATCCCGTCATACTTTATCTTTATTGCTGACCGGCTGCCTAGACAAATCAGAAAGTAAAAGTCGTGCGGATAGTACCGATAACTAAGGTAGAATTGTTGTTATTCGAGTTAGGAGAAGTAATCACGATTACCCCTGGAGTAAGGGCAATATTATCGGTGAGTTTCCACTCATAAAATCCTTCGATATGAAAGGAAGTATCCGGATCATTAGTGGCACTACCATCATTTAATCTAATGCTAGAATTAGATACCCAAGGCTGCATACCAACAATAATACCCGCCGTATTTCCTTCTTTAAATAAATCAGGAAAAGCCAAAGTTACCGCCCAATTCCAGATATCTAAATCCCCGCGTTCTATTTGTCCATTTAAAGTGCTAAGGGTGATAGCTTTTGTGTAACCCCCCCAACCACCGAGAACAAAACCATCGACAATTCGCCAACTAAATTGTAAACCCAAACTATTATTAATGGTCGGGACAGCCTCCCCGAATAGTTCTTCGGTGAAAAATCGGAAATTCGAGCGCTGACTTCCCGTCCCCGTGTCTAATTGGTTATAACCATGAAAGTAGGATAAAGCAATGCCAAAATTCTCGTTTGGAACATAACCCAGCTGCGCTAGGGCAGTATAGGAACCGTTAAATAAACCCGCTCCCGGGTTAGGATCGTTAGCATCCCCGGCAAGATAACCGGCGCTGAACTGGAAAGCCCCATAATTACCCTGTAAACCGAGTCCAGTTTGTCCGGGGGCAAAATAAAGGGGATTGCGGGTGCCAAAATCGGAAAGCGCCCCACTAGCACCATCTCCATCCAAAAAGTTGAGGGTATTGGTAAAGTCATCTTTAGCACCTCCCGTCGCTTCTAACCAGAGGTAGATATTTTCCGTTACGGGGAAACTGTAGTTTAAAACTTCTATCAGTAAATCGTTGCCGTCGGGTTGGGTAAAGGCTAAGGTACTTTCAAAAGTTCCCGTAGTATCGGCTAAATCGGCAATATTTCCCGTTGCTAGACGGGTATAGAGTAAATCTTTGCCTGTGAAGCTAGTATTTAATTCTAAACGGGCCCGATAACCAAAAGCTGGTACTTGGGGAATCGCTTCACCACCGTTTTTTTCTCCTGTGGCTACCCCATATAATGCCATTACCACTTCCCCGGTTAATTTAGTGGTGGTGGAAAATTGATTATTTTCCAGAAAAGCGACTCGATTTTCTAAGTTATCAACTCTTGCCCCTAAAGCCGCTAATTCTGTCTCGAATTCCCTGACTAATCGCTTGATTCTGTCTAGATCTTCTTTTAATACCGCTACTCCTTCTTGAATCAATCTTTCTAGGGTATTTAAGCAGGAATTCAACCCGGCGGCAAATTCCCAACGAGTTAAAGCGCGTTCACCGCGAAAAGTACGGTCAGGATAACCTACTATACAACCATACCTCTCCACGAGACTTCTTAATGCCTCAAAAGCCCAGGCGGTGGGAGAAACATCCCGCAATTGATTCACCGTCGTCACCTGTGCCATGGGGTTACTAGAGAGGTTTTCGAGACTATTAGCCAGTACTGGACCAGAAAAACCCAGTAATATCGCTGCTGTTAGGAAATTTTGCTTGATTTTCATTGCTGTCTCTCACACCTATAAGAATGATTATTGTTCTCAATATAATCAGGTTAGCAAACTTTTTTCAGTCTGGCACTGTTGCAAATTTTTGTCAAATGTTACTTCAGATAAAATCTGAATTGCCTAGTTTTTATTGGTTTAAATAGATATTAAATAATAATAAAAGCAATAAGTAAATAATTTTATTGTTCCTAAAAACAAGATAGAGACGCTGCTGACAGCATCTCTAAATGATTATTTTTGGTTCAATTGAGGATAAAAAACGAGGTGACTAGCGCAATTCAGCGTTAAACTCGTTAAAAGAGCGTCTTTTTAACTCTAGCGATTGCGATCGAGGCAAAAGCTCAAAAACCTTTCTTAAGACATCATCCACATCTTCATATTTAACATTGCCCAAACCATCATAAACCACTTTACCTTGTTGGTCTAAAACCACCGTTTGGGGAACCCCACCGCGATAATAGTAACCCGGCTCATCGGGACGATAGGAAGACTTTAAGGGGATAGAATCGACAGTAACGGGGATAATACTGGCGGCGCGACCGTAAAACTCTTGAAAACGGGAGACAATCGCCGCAAATTGCTTACAATCACTACTATCATCCAGATAATAGACAATAATAGCCGGAATTTTCCGTTGAAAAGTTTCCGCTAAATTTAAACGCGGCGGTACGAGGGAACCATTACCCGCATAGACCACAAAAATATTACCATCGAGGCGATCATCATCGATCCCCGCATAGGCGCTAGGGGTTAGCCAAGGAGACAAACTCGTCAGAGCAACAATAAGAAAGACAAGACAGATCTGAAGACGCGGCCGATAACGAGATTTCATGATCAACAGGGTTAAAATATTAAGACAATTTTTAGTTTAAAAAATCTTGTGACCTTCGAGCGCGATAATTCCCAAACCACCTCGCGAGTCATTGCCGCTAACTCGCGCTTTGCCAATACTTATTATGCCATTCTAGGACTACATCCGAGCGCCTCGGTGATCGAAGTGCGACGCGCCTATCGGGAACTAAGCAAAAGATACCATCCCGATACTACCGAACTCAGCCCCGAAGTGGCAACGGTTAAATTCCAGCGTCTTAACGAAGCTTATGCCACCCTGAGTAATCCCGATCGCCGTTCCCTGTATGATTTACAGATAGGTTACTCGCGCTGGAATGTCATCCAAACTATCCCCGATAGCGATGAACCCATAGCTAATCGTAGCGCCTATCTCGATCCTACCGATCGCCCCCTATCTTCAGGAGAAATTTTTGCTTTGTTTATCTTGGCACTCACCCTGCTGGGCTGCTTGTTACTAGCGGTGATTATTGCTATGCTTCGAGGAGAGAATGCCGTCACTGTAGCCCAATTATTTTTGATTTAGATGCGATGAAGATTCCCACTGCCGATACTCCCCTCTATAATCATCCCTTACCGGCGATCGAAGCATGGCTAGTTAAGTTAGGTTGTCGGAAAAATACCGAGAATATCCACTGTTGGATCGTCGAAAAACCAACATGGAAAGCGGAAATCTGCCTCGATATCGAAGAAATAACCGTTCGTTACTTTCGGGCAGCAAATGACGGCAGTGACATCAATCGCGCTTTTAAATACTCCCTTAGTCGCCAAGATATCGAATCGGCGGTTTTTTCCGGTCCCTAATCATCGAAAATTTTGGGTGGGAAACCCCGCCGTTCTAGGTTGGCTTTACGTTAGAATTAAAAAGACCGTCTCGAAAACCAAGTGGGCGGACAGCACCTTGAAAACTCGGCTTAGGGGGTTCCGTTCAGAAAAGCTTGTC
>NZ_JADBSA010000369.1:0-2901 GCF_020246945.1 Microcystis sp. M113S1
GTAATTCTTGGGCTGCCCATTTCTCCATTTTTTTGCTTACCTCCACCTTAATTCCTTCTTTCAAAACTATACCTATCAATCGTTTCCCCTTTTTTTAAGTTTCTTCTCTTTTTGTTAAGAAAGATCTGACTAATGGATAGGGTAAAACCAAGGGTCTTTACCCCGACATCTGTGATAAAATCAAGAGGCCGACTGACATCTGAGAAGCGATAGCAACCATGACGGGTGTGGACTTACAGCAATTATTACTAGAAAAATGGGGTCGTTCCTACGATATCCAGCTGCGACGCATCAAAGATAAGGTTCATGTCCAGGTAATGTGGAAATATCTCGAACAAGCTTCTTTTCCCCTCTCCGAGTCTGAATATCTGGAACATCTCAATGCGATCGCTAATTATCTCCACGAATGGGGTGGTTTTAGTCAATTTCAAGCTTTTATCCGCGAAACCCGCGAGCGTCCCCGTCTCGGTAAAGCGGTTAGTCTGGCCTTAGATTTAGGTGAAAGAGCATCGGAATGGCTGATCAGTGATCAGTGATCAATTATCAGTGACCAGTGGGATTGTTAACTGAACAGTATACTGCATTTAAATTGCGTCCCCACTCCCCCATCCCCTTCTCTAGACACAAAAAAGGCGTTAAGCTTAACCTCAACGCTTGCCTTTAATCTAATGACAGTGACTAGCTCTTGCGACGAACGAAAGCACCAGCACCGGCAACGGCTAAGACACCGAGGATAGCAGAGGGTTCGGGGATGTAAGTAGTTTGTCTGAAATCGTTGGTTATACTGTTAAGTGATCCGTCAACACTAGAGACAAAGAAAGTGTCTCTGACGTAAAGTTTCAGGATATTCGGAGCAATTGGAACCGTGAGGCCAGGAGAGCCTATGCCACCAATATCCTTGCTTTTAGCCTCCGAGGTTCCGACCAAACTCGACCCGCCGAAAGCATCTGACCAAACCGTCTTGTTCAGAGAGACACCGGAGTCAGTCTGGCCAGTTGTGGTATAGCCGGCGCTGAATGCTGAGAACATCTGCGTCAAAAGTTCGTTTCCGGGAGTGTTGGGGTTATCAACGATCTCGATCGTGTAATCTATGACATAAGTACCAGATGAACTTAGCAGAGGGGTAACTGGGGTGAAGGTGAAGGTGTGCAAATCGCCCAAGGGCAGCACGGTTTCCGTAATGGTCAGAAAATTGCCCGGGTCATTCATACCAATGCCAGATGAGTTGATGTGTGTAAACAACTTGTCCCCTTTTCGGCAAGGATTGGTCTTGAAATTGTTGAAACTTTGTGGCAAACACTCCGCCTGCGCCTGCACGGGGGCAGCACCAGCAAAGCCGAAAGCGGCAACGCTGCCAGCGATAGCAAGAGCGCCAGTGGTTAGTTGTCTAGATATGTTGGTGATCATTTTAAGTTGTTTATTACTTTATTAATTAGGGCAGTAATGCGGATACCTCCGTAGTCTAGAATAGTTATGACCTGGGAGCATCTCACCTTTGACATAAGTAGAAATGCTTAATGAGATCAATAAAAAAGTTAAAAAAGGCAACCATTTAGATAAGCACAGCGATGACGAAGGACTTGCGGTACATTACCAGATTCCCAACTTGCACCAGTAATTTTAAGACGATGAGCAATTTGTTTAATTTTTGATTCAAGGTCGCCAGAGCCAATGGAAATACCCTCTGCCTGCAAATAACCATAATTGACAATTCGATGTTTATGCTTGTTTAAATAAATAATAAAATTCTCCACTGGCGGCTCTGACCATCCTTCGCGCACGGGAGATAGCAACATCCACTTCCCCCTTCCTCAAGAAAACATTTTACCTCCTCAATTCGCTGGAATGACCCGCCAACTTTATAGAGGTTTTCGATTAAATGATACCAGTCCAAAATTTCAATTCTTTCCTATTTCTCTCCTATCTCACGAAATAAATTCCAGATACCATCATGTCCATCTCCTCAACAAATTAAAGGCTTGGCCAAAACTTGAGAATCAACCAAATCTAATCAAGCCGAGTTATCTTGAAAAAAAGCCGCTACCCCCAGTTGATGAAAACTCACTGCTTTATAATCACGCCAAATTAAGGCTTCTCCCTTGGCAGTTCTCAGTCGTACCTTACCGCCATCTATGCTCATTTCTTCGACTTCGACTTCTGGGTTAGACGGTAATTCTTCAAAATGATAGCGATGTACGAGGCGTTGTTGGGTACTGTGAGAAACAGCAATTCCTGTCAATGATTTGATTTTCTGGGCTGATTTCTCATCGGATTCATCGCCACTTAATAGCAAACAGTTCTTCTCTAACATTGGACTCATCTGAGTCCGAGGCTTTACTTCTAACTTCTTCGCTTGTTTTTCTGTAATTGGTAATTCCCCCAAAATACTTTTCACTTTTCTCGTCCGACCGGCGGTTTCTCCTGTACTTGTTTTGACAAAAAAATACCGATTTCTGGGTTAACATACACCAATCATTAAATCTCTGACCGTCTCCTCTATTTCTCCCAAGTTATTAAATTTCTTAATTTGGGATTGCTCATAGAGACACGCTCCCAACTCTCGGGATAACTCTTGAATTCTTTTTTCATTTTCTGATAACATTGCATTATTCCTCCCATCGAGCTATATTCTGAATTGCCAGTTATAACTATTATAATCTCATTTCTCTTTGTGATCAAGTTGAAGATGTTCTAGTTTTTGACGGCTACAAGCATTAATAATCATTGCATAAGTGAGATGCTCCCTTTGACGGGATTGGGCATCATCGAAAAACTGGGTCTGAAACCCCGCCCTTTAGCGATAGCGGAGGGCGGCTTTATATGAGTTAGTGAGAAACAATTAAACCGTTAGAACGACGAATTAACTGAATCTTGCTAACAGCTATCTGTCCCAATCGTTGA
>NZ_JADBSA010000037.1:0-9678 GCF_020246945.1 Microcystis sp. M113S1
ATCTTGCGATACATTGGTACTAAGGAGAGAAGATGCAAGGGTTTTGAGTAATTTTAGCAGATTCAGGGGCACCTGAGCGACTCTCAATCTAGCTAAAAGCCTTTTCCTGTAAGGTTTTTAGCTTTATTCAGCAAACCCTAACTAAAATTAAACGTTCTAATTCCGAGGAACAAACAATTGCGTTTGAGTTTCCCTCATGGATGGTAGAGGCTCTTGAGCAAGAAAGTCAGCGTCGTGATTTACCGTTACAAGCTATTGTCAAAGACTGGATTGAGGAAAAATTGGCGTTGTCAAATTGAAAGATGATCCGAATCAGCACCGGAACTCCAATTGCTTTGATAGCAAGGATTGCATTGCATCTTTCCTATTCTGATCTGACAACGCCTAATAATCAATCGCTGCACTGTAATCATCGCCAAGCTGATTATTTTTTCCCTTGCAGTAGGCCAAAACGAATTAAACCCGACTCGTAACCGCGCCGCATTAACCCTAAAGATAAAGCTCCTTGGATAGTAGTGTAACCGCTTGCTAACAAACCAGCGATCGCATCTGGGGTTAGGGCCGAGTCAATCACCACATCCCAAAAAGCGGCCACCGATAGGGACCAATCATCGGTTTTTAGGTCTCGAAAGCCAATGTCACGGGCAATATCGGCGTATTCTGGCAAAGAAATCACATAGGGGAGACAATAAACCCGATAAATCTCGTTTAATAGTTTAATCTCCCCTTCGGTTAAATTACCGGCCAGGGAAGTGGTGGGACGATGACACCAAGTTGCCATCAAAAAAGTCCCCCCGGGCTGCAAAACCCGATAACATTCCCGCAGAAATTGCCTTTTATCGGGCATATGTTCGCCACTTTCCAATGACCAGACCAGATCAAAATTATTCTCAGGAAAGGGGGTTTTTAGGGCATCAGCCACACAAAAACTCACTTGTTCTTTTAAATTGAACTCTTGCGCTCTTTGGCTGGCTCTAGCGGCTTGTACCGGGGAAAGGGTAATCCCCACCCCTTGGCTGTGAAATTTTTCGGCCAGATAAAGGCTACTGCCACCAATACCACAACCCACATCGAGAATCTGATTAGCGCCGGTGACATTTCCCCAAGTTAATAATTCTTCTATTAAATCAATTTGTGCCTGACGGCGATCGAGTTTAATCTTGCCGCCGCGACCGTAGTAACCATGGTGCATATGTTCGCCCCAAATCCTTTCCCATAGTCCACTAGAGGAGTCATAAAAATCAGCAATTCGTTGATAAAGTTCCATGGTGATTTCCTAAGTGAGTGGATGGAATTAAATATAAGATGAATGGGTAATGTTCTAGACCTGTGGATCGTATTTCTGCGGGGTAGTCAGTCTATTCATTGTGACTTGTTTTATCCACAGATTCAGAACACTACCGACAAATTAAATCTTTTCTGGCAAGAGACTTAATTGATTAGTTCGCTCTAGATCAAAAATAATTGACAAAAGCGGTTCTTTGGTAGGTTTGGGAGTGCTATCTAGAAGTAAGGCAGCACTGGAGCAACAAGTTCCAAAATTAATTTCGAGTTTCATGACTTTTCTTCTCTTTTGTCTGAAAATAAAAATTAGATAAATTCTCTGAGGATAGTTTTCATCGGTAAAAAGAGTGAAAGCGGTTGATCTTGAAAAGGAATAAATTCGTATTTTAAATAAAATTCTTTGGCTCTTAAATCTATAGCATCAACTCTAACTGCAAAAATGCCAATTTCCTGAGAAGCTTTGACGGCTCTAAAAAGTGCATCTACGAGTAATTCTCCTCCTAATCCTTGTCCTCTGACTGAGTTATCCACAGCTAACTTGCCAATTAGTAGGGCTGGAATTGGATAGGTGGGCATTCCTTTTTGATAAGATTTTGGGAGAGAGTCAAACTCAATAACACTAGCACTGACTGTGTAATAACCCTCAATTTTCAAAGGCTCAGATTGGGAAATGGCAATAAAGGTTTTAGCAATTCCTTTTTCATTATTTTGCCGAGCGTATTTTTTGAGATAATCATTTAAGACGGGATAACCACAGTCAAAATACTCTCGTTGATACTTTTGATGAATAGGGACAAAATTCCATCTTTTTTCCGCCTCATTGTCCATATTTATCTCGATATTTTTTAATGGCTGTTTTGAGGTTTCCTTGAAGTTCCGGGGGATTTTCCATAATGGACATAAATAAGTCTCGATCTCGATCTGAAAGAATCAATCTTTCCTGAGTGTCTATGTCTTGTTTGGCAATAGGTAACAGGTGAAGAAGAGTATAAGCACTTAAGGAAATTCCTCTGAGGGAGGCGGCTTTTTCGAGAAGTTCTTTTTGTTCTTGAGTCACTCTCAAGTCTATACGGCTATCTTTAACCTTTGAGGTTTCTGACATAAGGGGTTTCTCCAGTATTGAGTTCCGATGTTTCTAGTTTAACAGATTTAGGCGAACAAAGTACACAGAAAAGAAGAGGAGGAAATCATTAGTCTTTAGAGAGAGTTGACAGAAAGGTAGCCAGTGGCATATAATATTCCCGAAGTTGTGGTTCGTCGTCGTTATGAGCGGGGACGTATTAACGTGACCCAGTTGTATTTATCCTTGTGCGATACTTGGATTATCTATCTAGAACTCAAATGACTGAATCCACTTTAACAGAACTGCATCAGAAAATCGATGCTGGTGTGAGAATAGCGATCTAGGAGAGTCTATCAGCATTTTAAAAGATGGCTAAATTGTCACCTTAACGGCTGGGCAAATTCCCCCCAAATCACCATAATAAATGCTTTCAGTATCAAGATTTGGTAGTATTAAATAGGTAGGGAAATTTTATGGCTAGAATTAAGCGTAGGCAATTACTATCCCTGACTGGTTCTTTATTAGCCACTTTAGGATTGAGCCAGTTGGAATTGAAACAGCGAGCCATTTTTTATCGTAGCGTACTGGCAGAGAATACACCTCGTAAACGGGCATTATTAGTGGGTGTTAATAATTACCCCGATACTAGATGGATACCCCTTGAAGGCGCAGTCAATGATGTCAAACTACAACAGGAATTACTCATTCACCGTTTTGGATTTCAGTCCGATCAAATTTTGCTTTTAACTGATCATGAAGCAACTCGTGAGAATATCCTACAAGCGTTTGAGGAACATTTAATTAAATGGGCGCAACCCGGTGATGTGGTAGTTTTTCACTTTTCTGGTCATGGTTCTCAAGTTTTTGATCCCGATCAAATTTTTCAAGATGGGCAAGTTAGCACGATTGTTCCTGTTGATAGCATTCTCCCTCCAGGTTATCCCAATAAAGGAGGAAAAGTTAATGATATTACAGGTCATACTTTGTGGTTGTTGATGCAAGCAATTAATACAGAAAATGTCACTTTTATTCTGGATAGTTGTCACTCTGGAGGGGCGAGAAAGGGCATCTTAACTGTGCGATTGCGCCCTGGAAATCGGGAGTTAAACCGGACTGAAAACTCTAATATCCAACTGTTAGCAAGTCCCCAGGAACAGGAATATCAAAAACAACTGATGTCCAGACTCAACTTGACCGCTTCAGACTTGGCCACAGAGCGAAAAAAAGGCGTTCCCAAAGGCATAATGCTGGCGGCTGCTAGAACTGACCAAGCGGCGATCGATGCTTCCTTTGGTGATACGGCGGCTGGTATCTTTACATATATCTTGACTCGCTATCTCTGGCAGCAAACCGGAGGCGAGTCAGTTAGTCAAGTGATGGTGAGTGCGACGGCGACTACCGATCGCATTTTACGCGAATATTTCCCGACGGCTGGTTTATTACAGCAACCGGAATTTAATACTAGGGAGGGAAGCAACAACAGCCAGCAAGCGGTTTATTTTCTCAAACCAGATCAGAAAGTCCCTGCTGAAGCTGTCGTCACCCAAGTGCAGGGAAATCAGGTTGACCTGTTTTTGGGAGGGATCGATCCGCGTACTTTAGAAGCATTCGGTCGGGGGGCAATTTTAACTTTAGTGGATGGGGAAGGAAAAGAACGCGGTCAAGTTCAGATAGAGTCCCGTCAAGAGTTGACAGCTAAGGGGAAACTGATGCAGACAAGAGATAATATTGCGTCCGGGACTCTACTTCAAGAGCGATCGCGGGCAATTCCGAGTGATTTAACCCTCCGCATTCGCTTAGATGCTTCCTTAGGACAGGAACAAGCAGCAGCCAAGCAAGCTTTACAAGGGATTAAATCCATCGAAGCGGTTTCCTCAGATGAAACGGATATTCACTATATTCTGGGTCGAGTGACTCCCGCTTACTATCAACAATTGCAGAAACTTAAAGTGACTCCCTTACCAGAAATAGGTAGTCTGGCTCTATTTTCTCTGGCTGCGGATCTGATTCCGGGTTCAGCTGGGATTTCAGGAGAAAGTGTAACTGATGGAGTCAAGCGATTGCAAGCCAAACTCAAATCTTTATTAGCAGCGAGGTTGGTCAAGTTAACCCTCAATGCGACTTCGGCTCGCTTGAGTGTAGCGGCGGCGATGGAAACGGTAGATGGCGGCCAATTGGTGGCAGAATCGTTTACGGTTAGGGGTGCAAAGTCAGGCAGTTTCAGTCAAAATAGAGGGGTGCGAGGCTTAACCAGTAACGCGCAAAAAATCAAGCAGGGGACTCAAGTACAATTTCTCGTACAAAATAACGAGTTAGTTCCTCTCTATATTACTGTTTTACTTATTAGCGTAGATGGGACGTTTACTGTCCTTTCGCCTTTACTGGGGACGGGAGATAATTCTCCTGTGACTCCGGGGGAAAAAATTCAGATTCCCGATCCCAATCGAGGGGAATTGTATAAATTTAAGGTAGAGGGTGAAACGGGAATAGCGGAAGTGTTGGTTATTACTACTACGACTCCTCTAACCAAAGCTCTGGAATTGTTGCAGGTTTTGGCAGCAGAGAGAGGGGATAATCTGAGAGGGACACCTGTAGATTTAACTCAACCAGATGAGGCGATTTTTAGCCTTCTGGATGATTTAGATGGGGGTAGTCGGAGAAGTGGCACAGTTTCTACTTCAAGAGTGCGTCAGATTGATACCCGACAGATGGCGGCTATGTCGATTAGTTTTGAGGTGGTTGTCTAGTTCTTAACTTTAGTCAGAGGAACACTCACAGCGAGTTTAATGACTGGAGAGAGCAAATAAAAGTTATATCATTTAAGGAGAATTGATCTATGCCTACTTGGCTTCGACCTTTAAATTTCTTCACTGCTATCCTTTTAATCTCTCTAGAGATTAACCCACTGCTGACTCCTTCAGTATCTTTTTTTGCCTCAACCTTGGCACAAACAACGACTGACCGTAAAGCTGAAGCAGCTCGACTGGTTCAAGAAGGCGATCGCTATTACTATCAGGGTCAGTATCAAGTCACGCTGGAAAAATATCAACAAGCTTTAGCAATCTATCAGCAGATTGCAGATCGTCAACAAGAAGGAGTGATTCTTAATAATATTGGGTTTGTTTATACCGAGCTAGGAAAGTCTAAGCAAGCCTTGCCTTTTGCTGAGGTTCAGCATTTACTAAGCTTGCTGAACTATACTGTAATCTCGATTGAACTAACAGCGTCATTTGGATGATTTATTTCTGGCATTTTTGGAGCGACTGTTATCGTTAATCTCAATCCTAAAGCTTGGAGCCAAGAGGTTAGTTGATTCATGGCTTCAGGGGCAGGTTTTTGCATTAATTCTTCCAATTGCTTCGCCTGAATTTTGAGTTGTTCTGGTGTTAGATTTTGGGAGCCAAGGGCTTCTAGGACGTGATTGAAGGAGAGTCTGAGTAATTCTGATTCAAATCCATATTCATCTCCCTCTAGATGAGTTTCCAGATAAACTGCTGCATAATGGGGATCTTTAAGGGATTCGATCAGGGAATCATGATAACTATCACTGACTGGCATTTTCTCGCCTCCTATAATCTTGCCAATATTTTTGGGCTATTTCAATGTCTTTAGCTTGCGTTCTTTTATCTCCTCCACACAGGAGTAAGATAATCGTTGTCCCGATTTGTCCAAAGTAAACGAGATAACCGGAACCATAGTCTATTCGTAGTTCATAAACTCCCCCTCCTACTGATTTATAATCCCCTAAGTTCCCTACATTAAGACGGTTTAGGCGTTGAGCAATTTTAGTTTTAGCCTTGATATCTCGCAAAGAATCGAGCCATTGAGCAAAGGGAACTTTGCCGTCGCTGGTAACATAACGTCGAATGTTTCTGGGTTGAGCCGCCATGTTTGAATTATAGCGGTTAGTCAGATTTAACGGTTTTATATGTAAAATAGGACAGCCTCGGTTTAGGCGATTTCTCTAAGACTATACAGGGAAGCTCCCCTGCCCCCCAAGTTTGGGGGGTTCTGAATTCAAAGTCCTCTCTTATTCGGCATAATAAAGAAAAAATGACTGAAACTGTCACCCTAGAACTGCCTGAAGCCCTAGCCCAGCAAGCTAAACAAATTGCAGCACTTACTCATCGACGATTAGAAGAAATCTTAGTCGAATGGATTGACTACGCTATCAGCGAACTCTCCATCGAATCTTTGCCAGATAACCAAATTTTAGCCCTCTGTGACCTGCAAATGGAAGCTGAACAGCAAGAGTTATTCAGCAGTCTTTTAGCCCAGAATCAAGAAGGAGAACTTAATGAAGCTGGAGTCAACCAACTAGATACACTGATGCAGGTTTACCGGCGCGGTTTAGTCCATAAAGCTCGTGCCTTAAAAGTAGCAGTTGAACGAGGTTTGCGCCCTCCTCTGAGTGAATAGATAGCACGTCCCTACATCCCTATCGAAGTTGAACGTCGGGTTCGAGTTACTGCGCGTAACCGTTGCGGTTATTGCTTGAGTCCTCAGCATTTAGTGATGGCTCGTTTGGAGATCGAACACATCATTCCCCTTGCTAAAAAAGGTAGTAATAATGAGTCTAACTTATGGTTAGCTTGTCCCCTGTGCAATCGCTACAAAAGCGACAAAACGACAGGTATTGACCTAGAAACAGGCGAAACAGTCCTACTATTTAATCCATCTACTCAAATTTGGTCGGAACATTTCCGATGGGCTGAAGATGGTATAGTAATTGTAGGACTGACACCGATTGGTAGAGCAACTGTTACTGTACTTCATCTGAGTGACGATCCAGATGCTTTGGTAGTTCGTAGCTATTGGGTACAAGCAGGCTGGCATCCTCCCAATGATTGAGAAAAAATGGCAGGCTTTCCCCTCCTGACTTCTGACTTCATAAGACTATGGCTTCTTTCTCCAAACTTCTGATTGCTGGTACTCTGTTGCTTTCTGGAGGGTTATCTCCCCTGGTGATGGCGGCAGAAGTAGCAATCGCCCAAACAACCATCGCCCAAACCGATACCCGCACCCAAGCGCAACAACTTTTTGATGAGGGGATGCAACTATTCCAACAAGGGACAGCCGAATCCTATCAACAAGCTATAACCAAATGGGAACAAGCCTTACCCCTTTGGCGTAAGCTGGGAGATAAAGCGCAGGAAGCCTTCATAAATCTAGCACTCGGTAAGTGGATGGTACAGCAAGGAGTGCGGAGTTAATCCTTGCCATCGCCGAGAAAACTGGTAATTGGCGCAAGAGATAATAAAAGCTTCTTTTATTAGGAAATACGAACGGAAAATGTTAAGCATTGGCGAGGAAACTAATGTGCTAGAGTTAATTCGTGGCAACGCAACCAAGAGAAATTGAGCGTTATGTAACAGCCGATGGTCAAATTCCTTTTGATAATTGGTTTGATTCTATCCGAGTGTCTAAAACTCAAACTATCATCAGTAAAAGACTTGACCGAGTGAGGATGGGCAATTTAGGCGATTACCGTTCGGTAGGAGGAGGTGTTTTTGAATTAAGAATAGACTATGGTCCAGGTTATCGCATCTATTTCGGACAAGTAGGGACAACCATCGTGTTGCTACTGTGTGGAGGTGATAAAAGCACTCAAATTAAAGATATTCGCCAAGCCCAAGAATACTGGAGAGATTATCGGAGTTAAAATTATGTCTAAAAGTATTAGCTACCACCCTTTTTTGCTGGACAATCTTAAAGATCCAAACTATGCGGCTCTTTATCTCGAAACTCACTTAGAAGAAGACGAGTTTGAATTCGATCCCGAATTACTGAAAATGGCTTTGAGGAATGTTCTGGAAGCTCTTGGGGATTCTCATTTAACCGCAGAACAAATTAAAATTTATGAGCAATTTCTCGATAAATTATTAACAATGCCAGCAGGAATAGGAATTTATAATTTAGGGCTTTGGCTGAAGGCTTTGGGATTAAAACTAGCTGTAACAGTTGATAAAGAGGGGAAGAATGTTGTTGAAAACTTGCCTAGTTTGAATGGAGATAACAAAGAAAAATATGAGGGAGTTTTAACGAAAGTCCCAGATCTATAACCAGAAAGTAGATAAACGGCTCTTCTGGTTTCTGTGTGGAAACGAGGTCTATACTGATAGAATATCCGCAAAATAGTCTTAAAAGTCCCAGTAAGCATTTCACGATTCCATAAGCAAAAATTATCACACAAAGCCGAGAAGAGCCAATAAACTAAATATCCTTTCTTAAACCATGCTCAAATCCCTCAACCTCGCTACCCTACTGCTGCTACTCGCCTCCGGCGTGTCTATCTTGCCCATTTCTCAACCCGGAATAGTGCCACCTGTCCAAGCGCAAACCAATGAGACGAAAAAAGCTGAAGCGGAAAGGCTATTTAACGAGGGGATGCAACTATTCCAGCAAGGGACAGCCGAATCCTACCAACAAGCTATAACCAAATGGGAACAAGCCTTACCTCTGTGGCGTAATGTGGGAGATAAGGCACAGGAAGCCTTCATAAATCTAGCACTCGGTAGAGTTTACGATCTATTAGGATTCAAACCCAAAGCCCTAGAATACTATAACCAAGCCTTACCCATCTATCAAGCCCTAAAAGATCGCTCTGGGGAAGCCACTACTCTCAATAATATTGGTGCTGTCTATGATGCTTTAGGGGAGAAACAAAAGGCTTTAGACTACTACCAACAGGCTTTACCCTTAAGACGGGCGGTGGGCAATCGCACGGGGGAAGCCGCTACTCTCAATAATATTGGTCTTGTCTATGATGCTTTAGGGGAGAAACAGAAGGCTTTAGACTACTACCAACAGGCTTTACCCTTATGGCGGGCAGTGGGCGCTGCCGAAGGCACGCAAAGCGCACGCACGGGGGAAGCCACTACTCTCCATAATATTGGTGGTGTCTATGATGCTTTAGGGGAGAAACAGAAGGCTTTAGACTACTACCAACAGGCTTTACCCTTATCGCGGGCAGTGGGCGATCGCTCCGGGGAAGCCACTACTCTCAATAATATTGGTCTTGTCTATGATGATTTAGGGGAGAAACAGAAGGCTTTAGACTACTACCAACAGGCTTTACCCTTAAGGCGGGCAGTGGGCGATCGCTCCGGGGAAGCCACTACTCTCAATAATATTGGTGGTGTCTATTCTGCTTTAGGGGAGAAACAGAAGGCTTTAGACTACTACCAACAGGCTTTACCCTTATCGCGGGCAGTGGGCGATCGCTCCGGGGAAGCCGTTACTCTCACTGGTATTGGTCTTGTCTATGATGATTTAGGGGAGAAACAGAAGGCTTTAGACTACTACCAACAGGCTTTACCCTTATGGCGGGC
>NZ_JADBSA010000370.1:0-6680 GCF_020246945.1 Microcystis sp. M113S1
ATCCCAATACCTTGACGTTTAACCCTAGCGCGGGGATAAATTTCTTTAATATCAATACCTTTTTCCTGAAACAGTCGCAAAACCGCCGGTTGGACTAATTCTTCCACAAAGCGTCCCCATCGCGTAGTCAGGCTATTTACCGCACGGTTGGTTTGTTCTACTGTACGCTTCAGTTCTGCTATAGTGCGATCGCTTTCTAATTTGGCTTGCTCAATCCGGCGATCGCTTTCTAATTTGGCTTGCTCAATCCGGCGATCGCTTTCTCTTAAACGACGATCAAACTCCTCAGCAGAAGTGCGGAACAATTGGTAAATATCTGCAATTGTTACTGATTCGCTCATCTTTTTTATCTAACCTCTATTCGGCTATTGTATAATAAATTTATGGTTTTGTGAAAGATTGAGGAACCAGGAAACAGTTTTCCGACCGGCAAGATGCCTCTCCCACGGTGGAGCTAATTTCTCCCTGTGGAGGGCTGGTTTTTTCTGTGTTAGAGTGATATTTGAGTGGTCCGAACACAGCTTCAAAAAGATATTGATCAGAAAAGTCATCATCAAGCTAGGGGTTTAAAGACTGATTTAAGCCAATTGTTTTTATTAGTAAATATTTTACACAATTGATACCAGATAAGTGCCATGGCTCACCCGACTATTCTACGACAATTCGCCATTCATGGAGTTCGTATTCCACACAACCATTCTCAATTAAAGGATCGCGAACTATAATTGCTTGGGCCTCCTCAAGAGAATCGGCCTGAAATAATAACATTCCGCCGCCCCTTTCTGCCCAATAACCGGTTTTTGCTGCTCGTCCTTGGCTAATTAAATCACGCACATAGTCCTTATGGGCGCTGACATAGCGATCGAAGGTAGTTTTATCAACAATGCCTTTTTCTATCTTGACAAACCAGGGCATAAATTCTCAGGAGACTAGGACTGATTAACAACCATATAATTATACCGATTAATCTTGGCAGTCAATGGTGCAATGTAACAGAGCTATACAATTAGTTAGAGTTGTTGAAGATTGCTAGAATCGAGATAATATCTTCATTTCTCTACCTTGCTTGTCTCCATGAATCAACCCCAGGGATCTCTATTTTTTATTGCGCTTTTGCCGCCGCGAGAGGTACAGGAAATTGCCACAAAAATCAAGTTAGAGTTTGCAGAAATTTACAATAGTCGTGCCGCCCTGAAATCGCCTCCCCACGTCACTCTCCAACCCCCTTTCCGGTGGAATTTAGGACAATTACCGGATTTAGAAAGATGTTTAGAGGAATTTGCCCGCTTGCACGCTCCTATTCCCCTAATTCTCCAGAATTTTGCCGCCTTTAAACCGCGAGTCATTTATATTAATGTCCAGAAAACCCCAGAATTATTAACCCTGCAAAAACGGCTTTTACAGCAGCTAGAATCTTCCCTGAATATCATTGATAATGCCTCAAAAAGCCGAGCTTTTGCGCCCCATTTAACCGTTGGCTTCCGAGATTTAACTAAAGATAATTTCTGGAAAGCTTGGTCAAAATATGCTAATCAAGAGCTATTTTTTGAGGTGATGATCGATGAAATTACCCTCCTAATTCATAACGGTAAGCACTGGGAAATTTATCGGCAATTTTCTCTATGAATCTAGACCCTTGCAGGTTTCTATCTAGGGTTTGCGGCAAAAAGTCTTTTAGTGGGGACAGGGTGTAGGGTGTGGAGTGTGGGGTGTGGGGTTTTAACCATTTTGAGGTGGTCAATTACCTAATTTTCAGGGAAAAAGTGCCTGAAATTTCCCCCCCGATCACTCCAATGTCAGGCACTTTTTGAGGTCAAAAAAGTCCAAAAGTGTTATCCGACAAGGTTTTTAGATTTATTCAACAGACCCTATCTACAGAGGAAGGGGTTCTATTGACACTCTGCGCGCTAAAGCGACGCAGATTCTAGCACAGAATTAGACCAAAATCTAATTCTGATGGGCATTGTCAAGATGCCTCTAGTAACTCTGCTCAAATCTAATTTAAGCATTGTCTTTACTTTTCTTAGAATATTTGCGCCGCCGTTACAATCGGCATTGACTAACCAATTATCAGCAGTACGATATAAACCGCGCTTAATTCGTTTTCCTGAAGACTGCCACCCGTCGGGTTTTTCACCATATTTAGGTAGCTCATCATTGTCCAAAAAAGAAGCTTTTGAGGTATAACTTTCTTCCGTCTCAACAAATTTAATGTCGTATTGTTCGCCAAGTTGAACAATTCTTTCCTTAAGTTTAGCTGTGGGAATTTGTACAAACTTTTGATTATTTTTCGCCCCCATATTTGACTCGTTTTTCTGACCTTGATTCCAGCCAAAAACAATAGTACCAATACCATGGATAAGACAATGATTGATTACTATTCTGGCTGCTTTATTAACGGCATCTCTCATTTGTTGATTACGTTTTTCGGTGACATGAGCTAAAGTTCTTGACCAAAATCCTTTAGGTTTTCCTTCTTTCAATGTCGCTATTTGTTTGTTGTACCATTGGTTAACCGATTTAAGATGTTTTCCATCAATAATAAAGCTGGTTTCAATATTAGAAACACAAGTTAACCAATTATTTAATCCGTGATCTATCCCTAGTACCTTGGTTGAGTCAAGATGCGTCGGTAGGCTTTGCCCCTCTTTGAGTTCACAATGTATTTGTTGATAAACAAATTCTGCATAAAGACAAGTATTTCTAGGAACTATTCTGACTTCTTTAATTAATTCCCATTTTAAATTAACAGGAAAAGGCAGAAAAAATTCTGTTAATCCAAACCACGCTCTAACTTGCTCTCCTAGAGGGAACCTTATTTTGCCCTCGATTAACTTTAACCATTTTTTAGGATAAGTAACCGTAAACAATCCTCCGCTTTTACGATACTTCGGGACATTAGGCTTTTGATTTAACTCTCCTTTAATAGACTTTTTTAAAAGTTTCTTAAAAGATTTAAAGGATTCACCAACATTTAAGCAAGTTTGCTGCATTGACGAAGCATATCCAGCCTTAAAGTGAGGATTAAACTTCATTTCTTTTGTCATAGCAAATCCAGTAACAATCTTACCCGTCTTCAACCAAATTTGACGAGCATAATAAACAGAACAATTGTATAAACTATTCGACTCACGACATAGATATTCAATAATTGCTCTTGTCTCTTTGTCTGCTTTAATTAAAACCTGCTGGCATCCAAACAATTTAATTTACTCCTGCTAACGGAATAATATTCATGTTAACCTATTGGTTGTCTACTGTCAAGCTATCAACCAGTATATATGAGAAAAGATTCGTTTGGATATAGACACAACAACCATTCGGTAGGGCTTGCAACTATTCACTTAGTTTGGATTCCCAAACGTCGTAAGCCAGTGCTAAGGGGCGACATTAAACTAAGATTAGCAACAATCTTGGAATCGGTTGCATCTGATAAAGGTTGGATTATTAAGGCTAAAGAGATAGCCCCAGATCATGTTCACTTGTTAGTAGAATATGATGAGAAAACAGCTATATCTGAAGTGGTCAAGGCTTTTAAAGGAAGAAGTTCAAGAATGCTAAGAGAAGAATTTCCAGAATTAACAAAACTACCCTCTCTTTGGACAAAAAGCTATTTTTATGACACTTCTGGTAAAGTTAGTACAGCAAAAGTAATGGCTTATATTAATGACCCACATCATGACAGACATTAGGACGGCGGATAAATCCGCTCGCGTCGCTTTTCCGCCCCGTGTTGAAACGACGGGGCTACCAAGCTCCCGTCTTTTTTCGTGTTAAAATAGGAGAGAGCAATTTTTAAAGCTTTCAGGCTTTTTTGCGATATTTTAACCTATAGAGCGATTTTATGGCGACTCCGCCACCCTGAAACCTATGTTACTCAAAAATCCCCCGAAAATCTCCCCCAACCTGATCAAACAGCTAGAAGCGATTCTTGGCAAAGATGGAGTCATCCGGCGCAAAGATGAATTATTAACCTACGAGTGCGATGGTATCACAGGATACAGACAAAGACCCGCTCTTGTGGTATTGCCCCGCAGCACCGCAGAAATTGCGGCGGTGGTGAAACTCTGTCACGATAACGAGATTGCCTGGGTAGCGAGGGGTGCGGGAACGGGCTTATCGGGAGGGGCGTTACCCTTAGAAGAGGGGATTCTCATCGTCACGGCGCGGATGAATCAGATTCTGGGGGTTGATTTAGATAATCAAAGGGTGGTGGTACAGCCCGGGGTGATTAATAATTGGGTGACGCAAGCAGTAAGCGGGGCAGGATTTTATTATGCACCGGATCCCTCTAGTCAAATTATCTGCTCGATCGGCGGTAATGTGGCAGAAAATTCCGGCGGGGTTCACTGTTTAAAATACGGTGTGACTACCAATCACGTTATGGGCTTAAAAATCGTCCTTCCCGACGGTTCAATTATCGATGTGGGGGGTGCGGTACCAGAACAACCGGGCTACGATTTAACCGGTTTATTTGTGGGTTCCGAGGGAACTTTAGGCATCGCCACGGAAATCACCTTAAGAATTCTGAAAACTCCCGAGTCTATCTGTGTTTTACTGGCCGATTTTACCAGTATCGAGGCGGCGGGCCAAGCGGTGGCGGATATTATTAAATCAGGAATGATTCCGGCGGGGATGGAGATTATGGATAATCTCAGTATTAACGCCGTGGAAGACGTGGTGGCTACCGGCTGTTATCCCCGGGATGCCGAGTCAGTTTTATTAGTGGAATTGGATGGTTTAGGGGTAGAAGTAACCAGGAATAAGCAGCGGGTTGCCGAGATTTGCCGTCAAAATGGGGCGAGAAATATCACCACGGCTAATGATGCCGAAACCCGCTTTAAACTCTGGAAGGGCAGAAAAGCGGCTTTTGCGGCGGCGGGGAAAATTAGCCCTAATTATTTTGTGCAAGATGGGGTGATTCCCCGCACTCAATTGGTGTATGTTCTTCAGGAAATTAAGGCTTTAAGTGAAAAATACGGTTATAAAATCGCCAATGTTTTCCACGCTGGTGATGGCAATTTACACCCGTTGATTCTCTACGATAATAAGGTAGAGGGGGCCTGGGAAGAAGTGGAAGAATTAGGCGGTGAAATTCTCAAACTTTGTGTGCGGGTTGGGGGCAGTTTATCGGGCGAACATGGTATCGGCATCGATAAAAATTGTTATATGCCCGCCATGTTCAACGAGATTGACTTAGAAACTATGGGCTATGTGCGGGATTGCTTTAATCCCAAAGGTTTAGCTAACCCGGGGAAATTATTCCCCACCCCGCGCAGCTGTGGGGAAGCCGCTAATGCCAAAATGCAAGGGTTTGGGGGGGTGGATGTGTTTTAGGTTATCGGCAGTAATATATCTCTTGCAGAAATCAAAAATCTTCCAAAAGAAAAGAGACAACTTCCTATCCATAAAACCTAAGATTATGTCAAATTTATCTGAGTTCTTAGATATTTTGACCTGATAGCGGTTCGAGAACTTACTTTTGCAGGAGGTCTAAAGATTTTTCTGACTGATTACTGATTGCTGATGACTGATGACTGATGACTGATTACAGTCCACCTTGGGGTCCTAGGGGCAGATTGATATTAGAGGGGAAAACCGGGAGTTGTCTTTCCAGAAAGCGTTGAGTGACTAATTCTCGGAAAATCTCTAGATCTTTTTGCCATTGTCCCAGATATTGTTTGAGCAGATTTAATCGATCGCCGCCCTCGGCCAGATTATAGTTAAAGTTACCAGCAAATAATAGCACCGCTAAGGTTTTACCATCGGGTAATTGCAATTTTGCCTCGTTAATCGCCACGGATAGCTGAGAGGTTTCTAACTGATAAAGTAGATTGATGCCGGCTTGTAGAGGGGCTGTACCGAAATTGTGCCAGGGACCGGGGGCGAGAAGAGTTTCGGTGATATATTTTTTAGCGGCATCGGGGCTACTAGGGAGAGGAACAATGCTTTTCGGGGCGATACTCAGGGCTTGATATTCGGCTAAAGGGAGTTTATCTAGATATAAACCAACAATTTCTGGCAGTTTCAGGTTCAGGCTATCGGGAGAGTTAATTATCTCCACAAAGGTAATTGTCCGGGGTTGGGCGACGATGCTGATACCATTTTGAAAACTAACTTGAGCGTAATTAGGATTGAGTACCGGCTGGCCATTTAATTCCCAGTCGGGGGGAACTATTCCCGAATATTTGAGGAAATCAACCGTTAGCATGGCAGGATTGAGGCTTTTGGCTGTAATTGCGATGGAAAGTTCTTGTATTTCCCGCAAACTAGCCAGAGGTTGATTGGAGTTATTGTCAGTGGTGGCAATCATCAATTTTCTCCTTGGATATTTAAGTTTTGTCTCTAGGGTGACAGTTAAATTATTCCGGGTCTCGGAGGCCTAGTCACTAATCAACTTAGACACAGGACAAGAGAGCCATTCTAGATAGGGTTTGCGGCAAAAAGTTTTTCGGTGGGGGTTGGGGGTTGGGGGTTGGGGGATGGGGGATGGGTTTTACCGATTTTCAGGTGGTCAACTACCTAATTTTCAGGGAAAAAGTCCCGGAATTTTCCCCCTGATCACTCCCATATCTGGCACTTTTTGAGGGGAAAAAAGTCTAAAAGTCTTCTACAACAAGGTTTTTAGATTTATTCAGCAAATTCTAGATAGGGTTTGCGGCAAAAAGTTTTTCGGTGGG
>NZ_JADBSA010000371.1:0-16214 GCF_020246945.1 Microcystis sp. M113S1
ATGTGGGTCAACATCTCTATCATTGGCTCGGGCTACATCAAATGTTCCCAAAAAATATAGAAGAGCTAATGCAAATTAGCCGCTATCGGTTGAAGGATTACATCAAGGGACAAAGAGCTATATCGCTTGCCCTATCTACCTCCTAGCTCGCTTGTACCCCTCTCAGTTGTAACCCCTAAATCAGGTTTTATGTCAAGCTATTTTGAAAGCCTTGCTAGAAAGCAGTTTTATGGATAAGTATAATTACTCACTTGCATAAATGAGATGCTCCCCTCGTACCGATCATACCAATTCTAAGAGAGCCAAATAAGATTGCAATATCTTAGTTGACAAGTCCTTATTATATGCAATATAATAAAGGACATTTATTTTTATTAAAATTTAGGGCAAAGCTTATGGTGTTGAAGGATGGTTTAAGTGATGATGAGTTTAAGAAATTGATTGAACGACTTTCCTATAGAAAGCAGTACAATCAAGAAGTCGTCACTCTTGATACTGTTAAAGAAAGTCTTCAAGAACTGGGATTATCTGACTTGTTAATGGATAATGACATTGAGGAGGTTCGTAAACAAGTGAATAAAGAATTTAAAAAACAACAAAGAAAAAATTACCTGATATTTGCGTGTGTGTTGTTAGCCTTAACTGCTCCCTTATCTGCTTTTGGCGGTTACAAATTGAAGGAATTGGTTAGCAGTTTTTCTCAGCAATCTAGCAATCCAGACTTAGTTAATTTGTCAGAAGAATCAAAGAGATTGGAGTTGGAAAATGAAGACTTACAAAGGAAAATAAAAGAGCTTGAGGATGAAAATGAATCTTTGAAAAGCTCAAATATACCCAGTCCTTCGGCTTCTGTCGCTTCCGATAATAAAACCGTGTCAGAGCCTTCTTCCTCTAAGGCGATTAATGTTGTTAAAGTTCAATCCTTAATTTTTGAATTTAAGGAATGTAAAAAATCAGAAATTTCTTCAACGCTTCAAAATATCAAATGTTCTTTTTTGGTGACAAGTACGCAAGAGAAAAATAAACTTTATGTACATGGAAATTACAATTCTAATATCAGAACTCGAATGCTTGAAGATGGTAAAGAATTAATTGCAACTAAGGTAGATTTTGGTAGTAATTCTGGTGGTTCCCAAGCCGAAAATATTTTAATAAAGGATACTCCGATAGAAGTTATTCTTACTTTTGAAGACGTTCCACAAAGTATCAAAAAAGTTGGAGTGATTGAAATTAGTTCTTATCTAGAAAGCCCTGACTTTAATGACTATATTAAAGCGGAGTTTCATAATCAAACGTTATCTAATTCTCAATAAGTTCAAGGGGTAATAAGTTTAAGGGGAGTAATGGTGATTTGTGATTTGGCATTTTTTGAAACATAAATCGCCAATTCAAATCTGGGTTGGCGAATTGAAATTAAAAAGAATATTTTTTATTTCAACATATTTTTTATTGCAACAAAGGAATACCGGTTACTTTTTGACAGAGACTTGAAATGAAAGTATCTTCAGCAAAATGTTTGTCACCTAAATTCAATGACCAAGCACTAAAATGGAAGTCTCTCATTTGCTTTTCTGTGGGATATATTTTTCTTCCCTGTAGCCAGGGTAAATGACCGGTTGGAGCGTCTAAATTCCAAGTTAAATCATTGTAACCTAACCACCGCCCATTTTTTCGCCATCCTACACGATTCGCAAAAGCATAGTAGTCTTCACCTTCTTGCTTATAGATAAGAGCTTGAGTGGACAAGCCAAATTTGTCATGGCTATACTTTCTCCAAAGATTATCAAGGATAATTAAGTCATTATCAGATAATTTTTTGAGTTCAGTTGATGATAAAGCCGCATGGGGAATCTGTATAGTGGAGAAATGAGAAGTTGATGTAAATTCTGGTTTATCGGTAGCTTTATAAAGAAGCCGGATCGTTTCCTGATCAGCTTCCAGCCAATTCTGAGCGTTTAGGAGTTGGCGAAGTTTGGCATAATTGACCCCTTTATCGGAAATCAATTCATCCCTGTTTAAAAAATCGTCTACGCTTTTTTGATCTTTAAATCTAAGCGTTTCTTTTTCTGGCAAGTGAGGCAAAATGGCTTCAATGATTATATCTGTATTGTTGTCCCAAGTTAGATATAGCTTATCATTGAGTAACGGAAAATTTTCTAATATTTTTTGTTTTTGTTTATTATCTGAAAATAAGGGAAGCACCTTCGTTTGGTTAGAATAAATTTCTTGATTGAGGACGGCAAAAAGCTCTCGCTTAGGAAAATTTTTGTTTAGAAAAGCTTCACTCAAGACAACGATCACAAAACGAGAGATACTTAAACCCTCATTTACTTTCGCTGTAATACTATCTCCCCATTTAATTTCAGCCCGATCATACCAAATGGTAATATCAGCTTTTTTTAAGCTTGAAACTAAAGGCTCCACAATCAGAGGTTTGTCTTCACTAGCATGACAAATAAATACGTCTTTCATATCTTTCATATAATGATCCTAGATGATTTAATTAGAACAAAATCGTTAACAGATAACGAGCTAGATGTCTTTAAACTTCTGGTTCAGCCTCCTGTTTTATGTCAGAGTTTGATAGTTGTTTTGAGAAAATCCATAATGAACCTACGACTATTGCCAAACTTATCAAGAAAATGACGACTCCTATTATCAGTTTTGAGCTTAGATAATTATTCGACACAAAAGCAATACTTGATGGTAGGTTATCATAAGAGCCGAACTTTAGATTGACAGGAACCTCAAGTAAAATAGACTTTGATGAGCCATCAAACGTTGATTGATAAATTTGGAAACTTTCATGATATTGCAATATCCAAAAAAGCGAATTCTTATTATTAGTCATAGTAAGTACACTAGTGTTATATTTAGGCTCGGCAATCATTAATGGATTTTGTCCATCCAAATCAGAACGGACAATTCCGTCGCCATACTGAGGAAATGAACTAATAGTAAAATATAAAAACTTACCATCTGTTAATAAAGTATCCTCATCATTATTAATGGACAAAACTCCTTCACCTGTCCAGTTTCGTAAAATCGACTGTGCATCAATGGCTAATAAAACGGGATTGCTTATTTCTATTTTTACGAGCAATTCCGTTCGTGTTTTTATCCCTCCAGATTCATTATGTATAACACCATCATCAATATGCATATAAATAAATTTCCCATCGGTTGTTAAACGTTTTGGTATTGTAGATTGCTTTGTAGATTTATCGGGAAATTCAAAAAATACGGAAAAATTTCCCCCATTGATATCAGATCTATAAATAAAAAGCTTTCCTTCTCCTTCTGAATTTCTACCTAGCCAAAAAAGAGACTTCCCATCTGTTATTAAAGAACTAGGAAGCCATCGTACTATTTGAGACCCAGCTTTTTGAGAAAGATCAACAACAACAGATGGTTTCAAACTATCAATATCCATTTTATAAATGTAAGCATTTATAAACTTATAATCCTCATCCATCTTATAACCATAGTCCAGCCAAAAGACCGATTTACCATTGCTAACCAGCTTCATTCCTGTCTGATATTTTTTCTCGATATTAAATGTTTTTAGAATATCAAGAAATACAGAAGGTTCGGTTTCATTACTTCTTAAAATATAAAGTATATTTTCTTCTGTTGTCGTCCAAATTAAATTACCTTCCTTTAGTTGTCCAAAAGCAGGGTACGCGGTTATAACTAGCGACAGTATGAAGAGTAATAAAATAGTCAGTAATCTTAGTGTTTTTTTCATATTTAAGCTAGGTGCAAGTCAATTTGGCTCTCTTGGATTTCGTGTGATAAGCAAAAGCTATAGCTTTTCAAACGGTCTTTGAATAAGGCTTTCAGGGCTTATTTACCCAAGAAGCTAAGTAAAAGCGTAACTTCCACACCCGCATGAATGGCTCCCTAACGGAACCTATCCCTACAATACCAGAATCTCCCCAGAAGCGATCGAGTCCTTAGCAAAAAACAACAAATCGAAGAGTTCGATCGCTTGACATGACCAGAAATTTATAAAACGTAACCCGCCGAGATAGGGATTGAGTTTGTTTGTACGGTGCGATCGCTTCATAAAGGATGAACCTGTAAAGGTTTTAACGCGCTTTTCTATTTCACTTTACCGAACACGTCTACTAACTGGACGGCGAACTGGCTCATGCGGGTTCGGGATGGCGGGGTAGCGATCGGTTTTGAGATGGCTCGCGGTACTATGGTTTATAGTCGTATACAAAAAGCGCGCATCTATGCAAAAAATTATTATTAAAAATTTCGGAGCGATCGAGTACGCTGAAATTGAGATTAAAAAGGTTTTAGTTTTAATCGGTGAACAAGCGAGCGGAAAGAGTACGATCGCTAAGTTGATTTATTTTTTTAAATCACTCAAAGATTATTTATTATCCAAAGATCAACTAAAAACATCAGATTCTCTCGATATATTCTCAAATTTTGTATTTCTTATACAAGAAAGATTTTATGATTTTTTTGGTTCTACACTTCATATACCCAATTTTGAGATAACTTATTATTATAGTCTTGAAAAAAATAAATTTATTAATTTAGTGCTTGATGATGAAAAAAAAATTAATGCCAGTCTCAGCAATAACTTTTTTAATGAAAATATTGAAAAATCTATAAATCAAATTAAAAAACTCTTAGAGGAAGATTTATCTGATGAGGATTTGAATTCTTACGCTCCTAATATAGGCATAATTAGATATATTCAAAGACTTTCTACAATATTAAATCAATCACTAGAATCAGTATTTGAAACAAGCCAGACCGATTTATTTTTTGTAATTGCAAGTAGAAACGTAACAGGAAGCTATTCTAATCAGTTCAATATGCGCTTATTCGCTGGGATACAAAATACACTAGAGAAGAATAATCAAAAATCTTCAAATAACAAACAACAAATTACAGATGATATTTTGATGATTGAATTTATAGAAAAATGTGAGATAATTAAAAATATTTTTGAAAAATTTGATAATTTTGACGGACTAATTAACAGATATGTAGAAGACGAAGCTAAAAAGCATCATCTAATAAATATAATGGAAAAAGTTTATAAAATATTAAAGGGTAGATATTGTATCGATAGTGATGGTGAAAAAATTGTACTAGATAGGCAATCTACGGTTAGTAAAAAATATGTTTATTTGCATAATGCTTCGTCAGGACAAAAGGAATCCATTAGAATATTACAAGATATTTTTCTAAATATTATTAATAATAGAATAATTTTAAGAATAATAGAAGAACCTGAAGCCCATTTATTTCCAGTTGCCCAGAAAAACTTAATTGAACTATTGGCAGTAATGGTCAATCAAAATGCTGATAACCAATTAATTATAACAACCCATAGTCCTTATATATTATCAGTTTTCAATAATTTATTGTTTGCCAAAAGAGTTGTTGAGAAAAATCCATCGGCAAAGTCTGAAGTATCCGAAATAATATCAGAAGATTACTGGTTGAACGCGGCTGAATTTGCCGCGTACTCGCTAGGAAATCAATTTTTAGATGAGGAGGCTAATTATTGTGAATCTATTTTTGATAGTAATACAGGAATGATCGCCCAAAACTATTTAGACACGGTTTCCGAGATGTTAGGGGGTGATTTCAATGAATTATATCAAATTCACGCAAGGACTTTTAAAAGAAAATGATAACGTTTGACGAAATCAAGAGCCATCTATCACAAAAAATAGACAGACTCGCTCAATTTGTACAAATTGAGGAAAGACAGAATTTTTTTATTATAGAGTACGAAAAAACAAAACAGTGTTTTATTATTATTGACATTAAGAAGGATACAAATACCTGTACTTTTAATATTAATATAAATGAAATTTCTATCATAATAGAAGAGTTCGATTATACAAAAATATTTGAAATTAGGAACGCTACCAAAATTGGGTTTATCCCCGTTGATGGTAAGCAGGGTTTTTTAGGGGGTCAATCTCACTGTGACTTTATTGTTTTTGACGTAAATGATTTTTGCTTCGTGGAATTGAAGCTAAACGCTACAAGCGAGAGAAAAATTAAAAAGAATCGAGAAAAAGCGATAGAGCAACTTGTTAGTACAATTAATTTTTTCAATAAAAAGCTAGACAAAAACTATCTAGACTTGAATCTAGAGGCGTATGTCTGTACACCCGAATTTTATCCTAGAGATGATGCGGCTTGGAAGTCTCTAGCGATCGAGTTTCTAGAAAATTACGGGATCGAGCTTTTCGAGAGAAATTATAAAATTTGTAAATAATAGGGCATAGGCTTTATCTTTTCTGTTGTTTATTGCGACGATTTTTGGTCACGAGATCGGGAAAATGGCTTAAATCCTCGATCGACTTCGGCGCGGGATAAATTTCTCCCGGTTCGGCCGTCACCCGATCGAGATAAACTTGAAAAGCCTCCTCATCCTCTCTATGTTCGAGAATATAGGCTCGCAATTCTTCGCGACTCATCGATTCAAATTCACGCTTTATCATACATACCTCCGATCGCCCATTTATATCTGATAATCCATGACGAAAACCACCTTACCACCCCGCGCGTTGGCACTTAAGGCAGCGGTCATCTTCTTCGGATAGGGAAGATTGAGATTATTCATTAACTGAATAAAATCCTGGCGATTGCGGCCGGCGAAACGGGGATTCCAGCGCTTTTCCTCACCGATCGAGGAGACCGTTCTTCCCAGATAATCGTGACAGGGATAGACCAGCGTATCGTCGGGGAGGGTGAATAACTTCTCCGTTACCGTCTTGTAGAGGACTTCCGGCGAACCCTTCTGAAAATCGGTGCGACCGCAACCGCGAATTAAGAGTGCATCCCCCGTTAATAGGCGTTTTTCATCGATGAGATAGGCCATATGACTATCGGTGTGGCCCGGAGTGGCGATCGCTTTTAGCTGCTGACCTGCCACGATCCAGAGGTCGCCATCGCGCACATAACCATCGATATCGTTCACTTCCGCGTTTTCGGGAACGAGGATCGAACAGTTGGTTAACTCCCGTAATCGGTGCGCTCCGGTGATATGGTCGGCGTGGACATGGGTTTCCATCGTGTAGCCTAGAGTTAACCCCAACTGCCAAAGAATCTGCCGATCGCGATCAACCTGTTCGAGAACCGGATCGATTAAAATTGCCTCCCCCGTACCCGAATCAGCGATCAGATAGGTGTAGGTACTCGATTCCCTATCAAAAAGCTGGCGAAAAATCGGCGCTGCCGGCCCGAATGCGAGCGAGTAACCGGCGGGGAGAGAAGTTCTCTCTTTGAGCGATCGCAACAACTCCCGGGCCAGTTCGGCCGCCTGTAAACGCAGTTCGGGAATAGCGGTGGTTTCCCAGAGATCGCCTTTGCGGGGATTTCCCAAGGTGTACAGCGTGTCCGATGCCGTACCGTCTGGCCTGAGAATCGCCCCGTTGTCCGCGGTTTCGATGCCACAATTCAAAGGATGGGGACGGATTAACCCCCGTTGGCGAAGATGAACGACGAGGGGATCGGTTATGGTCGCGTAATCGTTACCCGCGCCGGTACAGTTAATGATTCGATCGATCGGTAGGTTTAACAGGTTTCCCGTTCCCCGTTGACGGATAGTAACCTCTACACAGCCGTTTTTAACCTCAGCACTTTCAATTCTTCCCCCATGATAGGTTAATTGTCCCGATTCTACGGCCTCGTCGAGGATACCGGCGATCTCGTCGGCGAGGCGATGGCGAAGAACCTCCCAATAGGCTTTCAGGTGGCGTAGAAATCTGGCGCGTTCCGCTATCGGCAGACAATGCCATAGACCTTGAGATATCGGGCGTAAGGCGTTTAAAACGGCCCGCCAGTCGTGACCTCGACTCTCTGCGGTTTTTACCTCCGCGCGAATCTGCCGTAGGAGTCCCCGCGTGGTCTGGGGCGCGGTTTCGAGGGTGAGGAACGGGGGATAGGGATCGGTGGGGCGGTGCGTTCGGGGGATCAGGCCATGACGGGAAACCGCGTGGATTTTGCCCGTGAATCCCCTTTGTGCCAGGGAAACCACCATATCCACCATCGTTAACCCCGTACCGACGATCAAGATCGTCCCGTCGGGTTTTAGCTCGGTGAGTGTGTCCGTCTCCCAAGCGTCGCGGAGATAGAGGGAATTGAGAGACGCGAGGGGTTGGGGGACCGTTGCGGGAAAATTGCCCAGCGCCAGAACTACTTTAGCGGCGCTGATTTTCTTGCCTCCTTTTAGGGTAATCGTCGCCTTTTCCCCGTCGAGTACCAGATCGATCGCCGCATCGGTAAATGTTTCCAGACGGTGATCGGCAATGGCGTTTTCCCGCGCTTCTTCTAGGATCGATCGGATGTATTTGCCGTACACTAGACGCGGTACGAAGCTGGCCGGATCGATCGAGCGATAGCCGTTATCCGCTAACCAGTGGAGGAAATGTTCGGGATCGTCCTCGAAGGCACTCATTTTGCCCGCAGGAATATTGAGCAGGTGGCCGCTGTCTCGCGTTCCGTAGGCGATCCCCGTACCGAGGGGTTTTCGGTGATCGATCAGGGCGATCGATAATGGAGTCCCCGTGTCGCGTAATAGGTTCGCCGTCACGAGGGAACCACTAAATCCTCCCCCGATAATGGCGATGTCGAAAGTTGAAGAAAATTGATTCCGGTCAATGTAGCTCATAGATAACTATCGGGGAGGGAATTAGGGGTATGGTATAGGGTGTCCTTGGGGAGAGAAGAAGCGTTTGGTTGAGCATTTAGGTCATCGATAGGCGATGCCCATTTGTTAAAAAATAGTATTAACTCGCCAATGTCGGTTTTTGCAGGAAGCTTCGGCCGCTATCTGTTGTTTTTTAATTCTCATAACAAATCCTTTTTTAATAGCATGATTAACTCCCAAGTTATCGATTGTTTCTCCCTGCTCTGGTGTTCCCCACTCTGCTAGACCTTTTAAGGAGGATTTAGTATTACTTGGTCTAGCCAAAAGACGATTTTTAGGCATTATTATTTAATACATTAAAAATAAACGATAGGATTTGCTGTCAATTAAGATATAAATCCCTAGAACAATATAGATAAAAGGACTAATTTTATGTCCGTAGTTTGTAACCACTTTAGCTATCCTGGGATGGGTAATCAAAAAATAGGCTAGGGCGCACCAAATCCCCATCATGAGATAAAAAATTATCATGATAATTAAGACGTGCATCGGGGAATTATTGGCAAAAAGAGAGGTATAGATACCAATATTATCACCACCATTAGCCACGGTCACGGCAGCAACGTAATAGGTTTGGGAGGGAAAACGAGGAACAAAGGAGCGATTTCTAGAAGAATTAACATCTTCTCTTACTTCTTGAATGTAATCCTCATTTTCCCTTGACAAAAGTTGTTTAATGCCGATAATTAGAGGAATAAATCCTAATAGACCAATCCATTCTTTAGAAACCAGTAACCCAAATAGTAAACCGAGGGAACTAGCTAGGAGAATGAGGGTAAAACCGAGGTATTGACCAATAATCAGGTGTCGAGGTCGAAAATTAGCATTAAGTCGCGAGAAAAACAACATTAGCACCATCAGATCATCAAGATTTGTGGCTACAAAACTCGTCACGCTAGTAATTAAAAGGGTTACTAACCAATTCATAGATTGAAAAAAGAGATAATCCTTCCCATTCTAAATCTCGTAGTGCCAGATTTCCTCCTCTCGTAAAAGAAGACGATGGACAGGAAGACGTTCCACGGACCCCTGTTGTTCAAGATGATTAAGTGCGCGGGTAATAGTGACTCTAGTAGTTCCTAATAAGTCAGCGATATCCTGATGAGTTAGACGCACATCAATTAATTGTCCGGTACCGGTTTGTTTGCCAAATTGATTGCCTAACCATGCCAGTAATTTCAAGACCATAATATCAGTACGTTTGTAGCTACGAATAATACTTAGTTCTTGTGCTTGCTGAAGATGAGACAGCAGAATTTCTGCCATTTGATAACTCTCAACTGTGGAAAAGGAAACTGCTTGTACAGGACTAATGCACTCAACTTGATAGGGATTGACTCTCTCTAGGGTTTTACCGACAAAACTGCCAGGTCCCCACAATCCCAAGACGATCAGGGTTCCATCTTCTAACCAAGTGGAGGTTTTCACGACTCCACTCTCGATTTTCCAGAAATTAGGATTTCTGAGGGGCAAAATTGCCCGATTATCAAAGTGCCAGCGATGGGGGGTTGGTGGTTGATAGGTAAGCGTCATGATTGATAATTAATTTTGATTAGGTACTTAGTCAGTCAAAAGCACGAGGCTGTCGGGAAAGGGGCTTTTTAGACAAGTTAAGGGTTTTTTGAGAATTTTGGGGTAAAAATGATAATTACCCCAAAAAAGACTGATTTTATGCCCTTGCAAGCCCTATTTATTTCGGGGTGTTAGTCTTCTCCAGTTCCGTCGTGGCCGAGGAGATCAGTTCTTGCCAAGCTCGATCGCTTTCCTGTAGAGTCTGTTTAACCGCGTCGATGGTCTTTTCCACGCGAGTTTTCAGGAAAGGGGAAGCACTGTCTTTGAGTCGTTCGGTGTCGTCGGCTAAGATATCGATCGTCTCGGAGGTATTAACGAGGCTCTTTTCTAGGGTAATAAGGTTGTTTTGCAGGGTTTCACTGAGTTTAGCCCCGGATTTGGTCAATTTTTTCGTCAATTTACTCACTTTTTCCCCTAGATCGTCAATATTATCCGCTAAGTCCTCTAGGTTGTCCTGTTGAGCTTCGATAATCTTCTTGTCGAGAGAAGGAGCGGCTAGTTGAGCATTTAGGTCATCGATAGCCGATTTTGCGGCTTGGATGGCTTTTTCATAGGCAATTTGGGCATCTTCGAGAATTTTTGGGCTAGAAACCTCATTTTTTTTCTTAACTGGTTCCACCACGGTGCCACCCGTTGCCGTGGCACGGTCGATGACGGCCAACTGTTCGGGGAGTAGGGGCAAGGCGATCGCATTTACTCTTCCCCCTAGGAGCAAAGTGACAGTTAAGAGGAAAATCAGCAGCCGGAAAACTTGATTTTTGAGGCTTTGAAAGCTCTTATTTCGGTTGATCATGATTTGATTTTCTCCTGTTCGGAAAATTGGTTAGTCTATCTGGATTTTATCATATCCAATTTTTATTTAACAAGAAATTTTATAAATAATTTATTGTATTTTTTGCCAATAAATTGCAGACAAAAATATAATCTTTTTGAGCCAAAAGCTAGTAAAGAAAAGCTTTTGCTCTCTCAAAGAAAATTAATTTTTATCAGTTTTTTTATTAATGAGATGCTGAACTATCCGATGGTTTTATTTCTTGATTAATCGGAGATATTTTCTTACGACCTTTAATATATTTGCCTAAAGATTTATTTTTCTTAAGTCGTTTAATGCCACTTAAAGTGCACAGAGAGAATAGAGTTCCCACCAGAACCATCTGCCATAAACCGCAACCAGAAGCCGCGCCTAATCCTGCAGCTAACCAGATAGTCGCCGCCGAAGTCAAACCTTTTACTTGTACCTTATTTAGTTCCCGATGGGATTGTTGTAGGATGATTCCCGCCCCTAAAAAACCGACACCAGAAGCGACCCCTTGAATAGTGCGACTGAGAGCATTAGAAGACGCATAACCCACATCACCCTCTGCTTGTAGGGGAATCATCACGAACAGGGCAGCCCCGAGACTAACGATAATAAAAGTTCTCAATCCGGCGGGACGACCGCCTCGCTGTCGGTTATAACCAATCAGACAGCCGACGGCCATAGCCATACTCAGCCGAAAAATAATCGTTTGCCAATCTTCCGAGTCAAAAAACATTGCTTAACCCATCAAATGAGATAAAAACTTCGCCTAACCAATCAAGGCCTTTTCCAGATCCCGCTTTAAATCGTTCCTATTCTCGATCCCGATCGATAATCGTAGTAAAGCCGGTGTTATACCTCGTTTTAAGCGTTCTGTTTCTGGCATTGCTGCGTGAGTCATCAAAGAGGGATAACAGACCAAAGACTGTCCTAGGGACTTGCGCTTTGATAATGTACCATTTAGGGCTTGTCTGATTCTTCTACAGAGCGATTATCTGGCTGGGATATTATTCCTACGCAAGTCCCCTATTAGTCGATATCTTCGAGGTCTTTAAACAGGGCCGTGCTGAGGTAACGTTCCCCGAAACTAGGCTGAATCATGACGATTAATTTATCTTCGTTTTCGGGTCTTTTGCCCACCTGAATCGCCGCCCATAAAGCGGCCCCGGCCGAGATGCCGGATAGTAATCCTTCCTGACGAGCTAACCGTCGCGCGTAGGCAAAAGCCTCCGTATCATCGACGATAATCACCTCATCGATTAATTCGGGGCGGAAAATTGCCGGGATAAAACCGGCACCGATGCCTTGGATTTTGTGCGGCCCCGGTGGTCCCCCCGATAAGACGGGACTATTAGAGGGTTCAACTGCGATCGCTTGAAATTGGGGACGACGGGGTTTAATGGTTTCGGCAATACCGGTAATGGTTCCCCCGGTTCCCACGCCACCAATAACCATATCTACCTGGCCGTCGGTATCGGCCCAGATTTCTTCGGCGGTGGTTTCCCGGTGAATTTTCGGGTTGGCCGGGTTGCGGAACTGTTGCAAACTATAGGCGTTGGGGGTATTTTCGACTATTTCCTCGGCCCGGGCGATCGCTCCTTTCATGCCTTGGCTACCCGGGGTTAACTCTAATTGCGCCCCGTAAGCTTTTAACATTGCCCGTCGTTCTAAACTCATGGTTTCAGGCATAGTCAGGACTAGGCGATAGCCTTTGGCCGCCGCTACCATGGCCAGGGCGATGCCGGTATTACCGGAAGTGGGTTCCACCAGAATTGTTTTATCGGGGTGAATCAGTCCAGCGGCTTCAGCGTCCTCCACCATACTGACACCAATGCGATCTTTAACCGAGGCGGCCGGGTTCATGCTTTCCAGTTTGACCACGATGCGGGCTTTTACTCCCTCTGCCACTGGGATGCGATTCAGTTGGACTAGGGGAGTCCGTCCTACCAATTGGGTGATGTCTCTTGCGATCGGCATAATCCCACTTGCTTTATACTTGTTGGCTATTTTGATTATATATGTATTTAAAATGTTTTGCAATACTTTTGAGTTAGAGTAGGTGGGTTACGGCAAATACCTAGGGTTGGCTGATGAGCTTCGCCGAACGTCCGAACGTCCTGAAAATGGATAAAACCCCACACCCCACACCCTAACCCCGCCAACAAACTTTTTGCCGCAAACCCTAAGTAGATATTCATACACAGCAACAATAGAACTAACTGTAACTTAGCTAAATGGATTGAAAAGCAAAATCTCGCAGCCTTCAAAGTCACGAATATTGTGCGTTACTAAAGTCAGTTTATGAATTTTAGCTGTTGCGGAAATTAGCATATCAGCTTCAGAACGAGTTTTGCCTTGAGTTCTTAATTTTACTCGTATTTCACCTGCATATAAAGCAATTTCAAAACTAATTGGTAAGTACCGCGCGCAAAATTAATTACTCATTTCCCTGTAAAGCTAAAATCGCTGTATTTTTTTCTGTTCCCTGTTCCCTTTCACGACCAAGATTAGCCATTTGTTTAATTTTCTTCCAGTTAAGTAGATATTCATATTATAACCAACCATCACCTGCATCGTACAAATTTACTGAGTAGATAAAAATAAACTTGAGTCAACGTGAAAAAACTGTCCTAACTTTACAGCTTGTTTTTCTGTTATTATTTGTTTGCCAATAAGAATATCAGAAACTATTGTTCTTGAACCTAGTATATCTGATAAATCTTTTTCTTGTAAGTTGTTAGCTTCCATGAGTTCCCGGAGTATTGAATGGGGTTCTGATTCTTCAATGGGATAATTCTCTTGTTCGTATTTTTCGATTAAAGTCAAGAGTAAATTTAACAAGGTGGTTTCTTCTAGACTTCGATTTTCTCGATGAGATAAGGCTTCAGCTAGGGTAATAGCCTGTTCGTTTTCTGCATCGTTTTCTATCACTTTTGGTAGATACTCGGCTAGTAACCTTCCGTAGGTATCACAGTCCAAAGTAAGGGTCATTTTTCCACTCATCTTTGTCATACTCCGCGTGAGTCAAAATGTACTTGATGTAAATTACTTGGTCTTTGTAAACGATATCTACAATTAGACGATAGCGATTACCTTTGATATTAAAGACCGTGAAATTACCAACTGCTTCTGCTTGAGAATACACAGCTTGAACTTCAGCCAGGTTTTTCCACTCTGCTTTACTAGCAATTTTATACCAAGTATTAATGGCATTGGCAGCATCAGCGTGTTTTCCAGAAAATCGCCGCAGTTTTTTACGGCTGATGATGTGCATATTCTTATTGATTTAGAATAGCTCTTGTATTCTAGTTTATCATAGCCTTACTTGCGCCACCAACCCGAAAACCAGTGCCACAAGCGACGCAACCATCATTTTAACTCCTCCCAGTTTGTCGCTGTTGGGAGAAGATAGTCAGCAAGTTACCTACATCCTCAGCCAGAGCGCTCGCGTATTCTGGATGTGCGAAACCATCCCCAAAACGGGAGGAATACTTAGCAAAGGCAAAGGAATATGTGCGTGAGGTGGGGGAGGATGCTTGGGAACAGCTGCAACAGGCTCAGGGGGTCGAGCTTTCGTGATCAAAAAATTAGCTCAACCTAGCCCGATCTAGGTTAGAATAGTTAGAATAGTGGCAGTGGTAGGCGAGAAGTCAGAGATAAGGCTAACGGCATTAGTTCCTATCCTTCGCCACTAAAACTTAATATGGGGTATTGATAAATGAGTTTTGACGACTTAATTCAAGAATTAGACTATTTAATCAAAGAATTCGCTGAAATTGATGCCATTAAAGATCCTCTAAACAAACAATATATACTTGAGAGCCTCTCAAAAAAAAGCAAGATAGGAAACGAAGCCTATACTAAGTTATTCAATATATATCAGGCGAAAAAGAAAGAGGATAAATGGATCGGTTGCTGGTACACCGCTCCCTGGGCATATCTTGAAAAAGGGATCGAATGGGTGGCTGTAAGGCTGAATGAAATGGACATATTCAAGATCATTCAGCAAATCGGCAACATAACAATAGTCTTTTCTGTTGCTTCGTTGATTTGGAGTGTAATCCCTAACAAAAATCAGGAAATCGAAGAAGCTTGGAAGGTAGTAGAATCACAAGATAATATACGTAAAACTAAGTGGATTGCCCTTGAAAAACTTAATAAATATGGACAGTCATTAGAGTATCTAGATTTGTCAAAAAAAGACCAAAACAGATATGGAGCTTATTTGAACGAGATTAATTTGAAAGGAGCCAATCTATATCGTGCATCTCTCATAAGAGCATTAGTTAAGGAAGCGAATCTTGAAGGAGCTAATCTTCAGAGATCTGAACTTACAGGGGTTGTCTTTGCGAACACTAACCTCAGCAGAGCGCAACTTCAAGAAGCGGATATTGAACAGGCCGTTTTCGATCAAGCCAATATCAAAGAAGCTGACTTTAGAAGAGCTAAAAACCTAAATCCACAACAAATTATATCTGCGTGTTTTTGGGAACAGGCAATATTCGACGAGGAGTTCCAAAAAAGACTAAATAAGTACATAGAGGAAAAACGAAAGAATTCATCATCTGTCACAACTGTTGACTGTAGCAGATGGCAGTAGAAAAACTGAACATACAGTTTTTGTAGGATCATAATTTGGTCAATCAATAGCAGGTAGCAAATCGGGTAAGTATCAGAGACAACTATCATTTCGCTCTGAGTTCTTTAAGAGTTTGCAGATCGCGTTCTAGTTCAGTTTCATCATAATTAAGATAGACTCCCATCCGCTTTAAGAAAGCATGAGTTTCTAAGCGAGAAGGTAATTGAAGGATTCGTCGCACTTCAGCCGTACTCACTGCACCAGAACGGTAAGCATCAGCAATAACTACTTCCAGCAGTTTATGAGCCAGAGCATCTCCTGTTTGACCTAATCTCTGGGCAATTTCGTCGGGAATATCAACAGTGATTTGCATAAAATTATTGGGGCAGCCACCAGTTAGTTCTATCATAGGTGAAATAGAGAGGGTTGACATCCTCGCCGCCGTAAAACGGACGGCGATTCCTCACCACGCCACTTTTTTAGGGTGGTCGCGTCAACGGGGTTGACGCAGATAGCGAAAAACGCTTAATTGCTTAAGTCTGACACTTTCGACCCGTCCGTTTTCA
>NZ_JADBSA010000372.1:0-3883 GCF_020246945.1 Microcystis sp. M113S1
AACATCTCTATCATTGGCTCGGGCTACATCAAATGTTCCCAAAAAATATAGAAGAGCTAATGCAAATTAGCCGCTATCGGTTGAAGGATTACATCAAGGGACAAAGAGCTATATCGCTTGCCCTATCTACCTTCTAGCTCGCTTGTCCCCCTCTCAGGAAAATAAGCACAAATCTAACTATACTCATTACAATATAAATATCAACGACCACGATAAAAAACTCTTATGCGGGTAACTCTAAAATCGGCCTTGAGTGACAGTCATATCGATGCTAATCAAAGCAGCAGTCAACGTCAACTGATGCTCTCGATCGCCGCCACCAGTGAACAGATTAACACAAATTTACCGATTAATCTTTGTTTAGTTCTCGATCATAGCGGTTCTATGCAGGGAAAACCCCTAGAAACGGTCAAAAAAGCGGCCTTCAGTTTAATAGAATCCCTCGGGGTTAACGATCGTCTCTCGGTAATAGCTTTCGATCATCGCGCCAAAGTTATTCTTCCCTCCCAATCGCGACAGGATGATCTGACCTTAATTCGCTCAAAAATTCAACAATTACAAGCGGGAGGAGGTACGGCGATCGATGAAGGGATAAAATTAGGTATTCAAGAAAGTTCTACCGACAGCAAAGGTTATGTGTCTCATATTTTTCTGCTTACCGATGGTGAAAATGAACACGGAGATAATCAACGCTGTTTAAAGTTAGCCGCAGTAGCGGCTGAGTACGGTATCACCTTAAATACCTTCGGTTTTGGCGATCATTGGAATCAAGATATCCTAGAAAAAATTGCCGATATCGCTGGCGGAAGTTTATCTTATATCGAAAGACCCGAACAGGCTTTAATTGAATTTACTCGTCTATTTAACCGTTTGCAATCTGTCCGGTTAACTAACGCTTTCCTGCAATTAGAATTAGATGCTCGGACTCATTTAGCGGAGTTAAAACCCATTGCCCAAGTTGCCCCAGAAACCATAGAAATGACCCTACAAAAAGAGGGCAATTTTTACATCACCCGTTTGGGTGATTTAATGATAGATGAAGAAAAAATTATCCTCCTCAATCTCTATATCGACCAAATTCCCCCCGGTACTCACACTATAGCTCAGGTGAAGATTCGCTACGATGATCCCGCTTCCGGTCAAAAAGGGCTAGAAACTGCGACTATTAGCCTTAATATCGCATCCCAAGCTATCTATCAATCCCAATTAGACGAGCAAGTTCAGAAATCGACTCTGACTTTAGCCAAATATCGTCAAACCCAAATCGCTGAAGAAAAATTAAAACAGGGCGATCGAGCAGCCGCCGCCACCATGCTACAAACCGCGGCCAAAACCGCTCTACAATTGGGAGAAAAAAACGCCGCCACTGTCCTCCAAACTAATGCCACCCGTTTACAGGTGGGAGAAGAATTGAGCGAGGGAGATTTAAAGAAAACCCGCATTATTGCTAAAACAAGACTACAAACCGATGGTTGACATCCTCACCACCGTAAACGGACGGCGAGGATGTCAACGAGTTTCCCCTAAAACAACATTATTAACTCGCCGTCGGCGATCGAGCCATTGTTGTAAAATAATCGCCGCCGCTTCCCGATCGATCGCTCCCTTATCCCAAGAGGAAAACTGTTTTTTGGCTTTTAAGAATTCTTCCGCCTCTAGGGACGTGCAACGCTCATCAATGTATTCGAGGGGCAAATCCAAGGCTATCCCTAGTTTCTGGGCGTATTTTTGCACCTGTTGGGCCTGAAATCCTAACTCTCCGGCCATGGTATAGGGCAGTCCCGCCACCAAAATCTTAATATTTCTTTCCTTGACAATTGCCTCAAACTGTGCCACGTCGGCAACAAAAGAAGAACGGATAATCGTGATTAAACCGGTGGCGATTAAACCTGTGCCGTCACATCCTGCCACTCCTACCCGTTTTTTACCGATATCTAAGCCTAGGGCAGCGACCCTTTCCATCACACTGGATGCCCCTGATCGGGGGGGTCCGAGGGCGGTTTAACTGGGGGAAGTTCCCCCGGACTGTCGAGGGGGTCCAGAGGGGGATTATTGGGCCATTTTAACCAAGACATCCGACTAGGGATGGGAGTGCGCGGCACCGGTTGTAAACCCTGCAGCATTTCTGCTAGGGCGGAATTTTCCGGCTTAGTTTCGCGGATTTTGTGCCATACCGAGCGCGACATCATCAGGGTGTGGGAACTGCGGATCGCTCCCAATTGTTCCAGATATTCCCGTCTTTCGTGCTGATAATCGGCAGATATCAACTCTAGCGAGCGAGGGGGATACTTGCGAGTGATCTGGGCCATCTGGATTAATAACTTAGGATAGAGCCAAGTGTAGGCGGGATGGACAATTAATTTCGCTTGATGGGGTCGCTCATCCCGATTAGATAGAATTAATTCAAAATAACCGATCGCCGCTTTTCGTTGTGGTTCAAAAACGTAACCGCGACTAATTTGCGGACTGCCGCACCAACTTTGACAGCGATAGAGCAAACTATCAACTAAATTGATTTTAAAATCCTGGATATGGCGATCGAATACCTGACGCAGTAGCGGCGGCATAGACACACAATCTAACTGATAAAGCAATTGAGCGTCAGCATTGCTCACGGGCAGTAAATTCGGTAAATCTGGCTCTTGTTTCGCCAATTCCTGTAATAATTGCGGCGGTAAAGACCAATAGGTTAATTCCGCCAAAGGCTGAAAACCGTGTTGCCGGAAAAGTGCCAAACTGTCCTTTTGATTGATATTAACCTCTAACACCCAGGTGCGCGCTTCCCAAACCGTTTCTAGACAATAACGCAGTAATTGCGCCCCGATGCCCTTGGGTTCGCTTAAAGACTCCGCCAGATGCACCCGCACCTGTTCCACCCGCCAAGTGCTGCGACTACTATTAAAAGGGGTGACTTGGATTGCCCCGCGAATTTTCCTTTCTTCTCCCCGATTGGCCATGGACTCGGCCACATAGACATGAAAACGGTGTTGGAGAGGATTAGGAAAAAGACTGAGAATTTTAAACAACCCAAACCAAGGCCGCACCTGTTGCACCTGCGTGCGGAAATTTTGGGCGCGACGATCAATATCCTCATCGAAGTCATCCAGGGTTAAAGCTTCAATGTCTTCCAAATCCCGATATTGTACGGGACGGATCGGGCGATCGCTAAAATCGTCCCCTTGGGGAACAGGAGAAGTGGTCATCGAAAATTTGGGTCTGAAACCCCGTCGTTCTACGACGGCTTTACCGTTAAATATTAGCACATTTACCAAATATATGCTAAAATGCTCCCCATGGAAAAAGCCTATTGGTTTCGATTTTACCCCACACCCGAACAAGAGTCGCTATTGCGGCGCACTTTGGGCTGTGTAAGATTAGTTTACAATAAGGCACTCCATCTCAGAACACAAGCATGGTACGAAAAGCAAGAAAGAGTAGGATATGCTGAAACCTCTTCAATGCTAACCGATTGGAAAAAACAAGAAGAATTAGACTTTCTCAATGAAGTAAGCTGTGTACCTTTGCAACAAGGGTTAAGACACCTACAAACAGCTTTCACTAACTTCTTTGCTGGTCGTACTAAGTATCCTAACTTTAAGAAAAAACATCAGGGAGGAAGTGCCGAATTTACCAAATCTGCTTTTAAGTTCAAAGACAAACAAATCTATTTAGCCAAATGCACAGAACCTTTACCTATTCGATGGTCAAGACAAATACCAGAAGCTTGTGAACCAAGCACAGTAACAGTCAGATTACATCCTTCTGGACGCTGGCATATCTCAATAAGATTTGATGACCCAACAATTAAGCCATTACCAGTAACAGATAAAGCCATCGGAATTGACTTAGGAATTAGTAGCCTTGTGATTACCAGCGATGGTGA
>NZ_JADBSA010000373.1:0-14834 GCF_020246945.1 Microcystis sp. M113S1
CCAATCGGTTAGCATTGAAGAAGTTTCAGCATATGCTACTCTTTCTTGCTTTTCGTACCATGCTTTTGTTCTGAGATGGAGAGCTTTATTGTAAACTAATCTTACACAGCCCAAAGTGCGCCGCAATAGCGACTCTTGTTCTGGTGTTGGGTAAAATCGAAACGAGTAGGCTTTTTCCATGTCTCACATTTAAGCATATATTCCGTAAATGTGCTAGTATTTAACGGTAAAGCCGTCGTAGAACGACGGGGTTTCAGACCCAAAATTTTCGATGAGGGACTTTTTTAGGGGCAATTCACCGGAAAAACAGCCCCTAAAACTGATTATTGACCCGGACTCGGTGTTTCTATCGGGGACTCCGGGGAGAGGGGAGTCGATTCAACTATTGGCGGTGGGGCCGGAGGTTGGAGAATATTGCGCCAGCCTTGTATTTGGGAGCGAGCCGAACTGTAAGCGGTACTTTCCGGGGATACGGATTCAGCCAGGCTAATAGCTTCCAGATAACGACCATTATTAGCTTGTTCCGTGGCTAAAGACAAAAGCTGATAACTCCAACGTTCCAGCAATTCAGTCCGTTGCACACCCGCATCGGTTTTAGTGGAAATATTGGTAACTAAAGCAATCGCCCGGGTTAAACCTTCTGCGGTTCCCGTCGCCGCTAATTGATTAGCCTGTTGGAGATTTTGACGAGCCCGCAACTCTCGGCGCCAACGACGGATATTTTGGGAAGCTTCCGAGGAAAGAGCGCGACCGGGGGGAATTTGATTGGCAGTTTCGATCGCCGTGCTATAGTCTTTGAGATTGGCCAAAGCTTGCGCCTGATCTAAAATGGGTTGATCCTCCATACGTTCAATCCGCCCTTGCCAGTCGCGAATTTCCCCTTGAGCATCTCGGTATAAGGCCCGATTCTTAGCGATTGCCTGGGCCTGAATAATAGCGTTACCCAGGGAATTAATATCGCCGGGGATAGCGATTTCCCGCGCCCGTTCTAAAATCGGCCGGTCTTCAATCAATTGTATTTGACGATTCCAAGAGCCAATTTCCTGCTGTGCTTGCGACCAGAGGGGATTATTACGGGGAACCTCGCCCGCTTTCGCGATAGCGGCGCTATACTGCTCGATCGTACCTGCTTGTGCTAAATCTCTAGCCTCGGACAGTATTCTTATATCCTGTACCTGTAACTGCCAGCGCTCCCTCATAGCTAGGGCCGTTTGATGGAGAGGTCGAGAAGCGTCGATTTGTTCTAGTCCCAGTATGCCAGCTTCCAATCCCTCCACCGTGCCGGCTTCCGCATCTAAGGCCGCTTCCGACAAGAGGGACCAATCGGTGACATCTTCTTTAATTTTGAGGTCTTTGGGGGTTTGGTTAGCCAAATCCCGGAGAGCTTGCCATTGCTTCCGCTCAATTAATCTTTCGGCGTATTCTTGTAGTTTATCCTCGGTTTTCCCGATTAATTTTTCTGCCTCCTGATAGGCATAACTGCTGGCTTGAATTTTTCTAGCTTCTTCGATGACTTTGAACCAATTGTCGAGACCGCCCCGGGCAAAGAGATTAAAGGCATTATCTAATTTACTGCTATCTTCCCGGGCGACGGTAATTTTAGCGAGCGCTTCATTATATTTAACCGTTGCCCAATATTCGTTATTTAAGTTCAATAAATCCACCGCTAGACGGAAAGATTGATTCCAGTTGGAAGCGCGGAGATTTTCCTCTAGTTTGCTTAATATCTCGTTGCCTTCCGTCCAAGTTCCTTGCCACTTAGCGATTCTTTCTTCAATAATTGCCGCTACTGCCATATTATTGGGGATTTGACGAGCTTTAGCGATTGCTTGCTGTAAATTTCCCGCTTGATAGTCTTTTTCAGCCAAATTCAGTATATCTCGCGCCCATTCTTCCACCTGTTGATTAACTTGCGATCGCAAGGGATGGTCATCGGGCAAAGCTTCCACTAGGGCAATTGCTTCGAGTAGGCCTGCCACGGTGCGACTATCGGCGGAAAGTTGAGCGCAGTAGAGACGCAGGGAGGCAGAAGCGATAGGCCAGAAGATTTTCGGGCAATTGGGCGACTTCTGCATATTTAATAACTGCCAAGTGGCGAGAAAGCCAACACCGCCAAAGACCACGACAAATAAAGCCGCCCAAACTTTCCAAGTGAAACGATGCTGGTATCGGTACCAAAAGAGAAAAAGAAAAGATTTAGTTTTCTCTGGCCAACGAGTCAGGGAGTCAATCGATTCTCGTTTGACTAGATTTTTGGTTAATTCTTTTCCTTTAAACATTCACGACTCCCTGACGGATATTTTTAGATAGATTTTACCTTAATGGCGCTCATTGCCCAACTTCTCAGCAAGATTCAGCTTGTAGAGACTCGACTAATTCGATTAATTGCGTCTCGTTGGCACTATACACTTCCTGGCAAAACTCACAGATGGCTTCCGCTTGTTTATCCTTTTCGATGATGTCTTTTAATTCATCGACCCCGAGGAATTTTAAAGCTCCTAAGGCCCGTTCAAAAGAACAATCACAATCAAAACGCAGCATCTGCACAGCCGGAAAAATTTCTAGACCCATATCTCCGAGAAGTTCCTGAAAAATATCTTCTAGTCCTTTTCCTGCCCGTAAAAGAGGCGTAAATCCCGTTAATTTTCGCAATCTCGACTCTAAACGAGCCACCAAGACCTCATCCCGGGACGCTTCTTTAGAGAGAACTTGTAATAAAATTCCCCCGGCAGCCGTTACTCCTGTGGTCGTACCGACAAAAACCCCCACTTGCAAAGCGGAGGGAATTTGTTCCGATTGGTCCAAGTAGTAGGCGATATCTTCCCCCACTTCCCCAGAAACTATCTCGACGATGCTTTCTTGAAGTTCATTTCTCTCCTCGCCTTTTTCTTCCCGTAAGACCCGCACATAACCCTTGTCACCCACGGCGCGACCCACATCTAATTTACCTTTAGCATTGGGGAGTAATTCCACCTGGGGACAGTCCACATAACCGCGCACCGTGCCATCGAGTCCGGCATCAACTAAAACACCGCCTAGGGGACCATCGCCTTTAATGCGAATATTGACCCTAGAACCGGGTTTTTTTAAACTGGAAGCCAAGAGTAAAGCCGATGCCATAGTGCGACCGAGAGCGGCGGTGGCTACGTTAGATAATTTATGTCTTTGGCGGGCTTCTTCGGTTAAACGAGTGGTAATCACTCCTACTACTCTAATTCCCCCATCGGCGGCCGTGGCGCGGATTAATTTATCTGCCATACTACTTACTGTTATCCTTGGAAAACGCTGTCCCGATTTTTAGTTATTCTTTAACTAACTTAACAAAAATTATCAGACAACAATATGTTCGGCAATTTTCAACAAAGTCAGCTGCGTATCGAAATCTCGGCCAGTGAACAGGCTATCCGGGATAGTTTGCTCAAAACTGCTCATCTCCGTCAATGGCTGTGGCCGCAAATGCTCTCGCCCAATCTACCCGATAAATTAGAGGCAGGCTTGACTTTTACCTCTTGGTTAGGTTTAATTCCCGTACAACATCAGGTTTTATTAGCTAATGACCAGTGTTTACGCTTGCTTTTGAGTCAAGGTATCGATGGCTATCACGAATGGTATTGGGGCGATGGTTGGTTACAATCGCGTTTAGAAGGCATTTCCCTCCTTCCCCTCAATCTCGGTCAAACTCTCAGTTTATTAAAATTACGACTATTTTTGAGCAATCAGAACTTAGGAGGGTAAGAGCGGCGGTCTTCAGCCCGACATTGAGATAAAATCGATCTAGTTAAAAATTTAATTCCGAAACTATGTTCGACGCACTGGCCGACCGCTTAGAAGACGCCTGGAAAAAATTACGAGGTCAAGATAAAATCTCCTCGGCCAATATACAAGAAACCCTCAAAGAAGTCCGGCGGGCTTTATTATCCGCAGATGTTAACCTACAGGTGGTCAAGGGATTTATTGCTGAGGTCGAGAAACAAGCCCTCGGCGCGGAAGTTATTTCTGGAGTCAATCCCGGCCAGCAATTTATCAAAATTGTCTATGATGAATTAGTTAAAATTATGGGGGAAAGCAACGTTCCCCTAGCCCAGGCCGATAAACCCCCCACCGTAATTTTAATGGCCGGGTTGCAAGGGACAGGAAAAACCACCGCCACCGCCAAATTAGCCCTATATCTCCGCAAACAGTCGAAAAGCTGCCTGATGGTGGCTACCGATGTTTACCGTCCAGCGGCCATTGACCAATTAATCACCCTCGGTAAACAGATAAATGTTCCCGTCTTCGAGATGGGTTCTCAGGCTAATCCCGTCGATATCGCCCGTCAAGGTGTGGAAAAAGCCAAAGAATTGGGCGTAGATACGGTTATCATCGACACCGCCGGTCGTTTGCAGATAGATACCCAGATGATGGGCGAACTAGCACAAATCAAGAAAATTGTCAAGGCCGACGACACTTTATTAGTGGTGGATGCGATGACCGGTCAAGAAGCGGCCAATCTCACCCACACTTTTCACCAACAAATCGGCATCACGGGGGCAATTCTCACCAAACTGGACGGTGATACTCGCGGTGGGGCTGCCCTATCAGTGCGGCAAATATCGGGACAACCGATTAAATTTGTTGGGGTTGGGGAAAAAGTCGAGGCTTTAGAGCCATTTTATCCCGATCGCCTTGCCAGTCGCATCCTCAATATGGGTGATGTCCTGACGCTAGTGGAAAAAGCTCAGGAACAGTTAGACCTAGAAGACGCGGCCAAAATGCAGGCCAAGATTTTAGAGGCCAAGTTTGATTTTAATGACTTCCTCAAACAGATGCGGCTGTTAAAAAATATGGGTTCCCTGGGGGGAGTCTTAAAATTAATCCCCGGTCTGGGCAAACTGAGCGGGACAGACATCGAAAAGGGCGAAAAAGAGTTAAAACGCACGGAAGCGATGATTAATTCCATGACCACGGAGGAACGCGCTGACCCCGATTTATTGGCTAAGTCTCCTAATCGTCGTCGTCGCATTGCCAAAGGTTCGGGACATCCGGAAACGGAAGTTACCAAACTAATTACTAATTTCACCAGAATGCGAACGATGATGCAACAGATGGGACGGGGACAAATGCCCGCTATGCCGGGGATGCCCGGGATGGGTGGCGGAATGTTTGGGGGTGGCAATCAACCGGGGTTCCGCGGTCAAGGTGGCAGCCCGAAAAAACCGAAGAAAATCAAGAAAAAGAAAGGTTTTGGCGATTTATAGAGGCTAAAAATGTTGAAATCCAGAGCTTAAACTTAGGTTTCTACCGTCGGCTAATTTTATCTCTTTCCCCGGGACAATTTGACCGATTATCGCCCCATCTTCCCCCACTTTCTCGAGCAATTCTCTGGCACTGTCCGGGGGCAAACACAAAACTAACTCAAAGTCTTCACCGCCGTATAAAGCCCATTCTAGAGCTTTTTTGGCTCCTACATATTCTTTCAGGGTTGGATGCAGGGGAATCCTCTCGATTTCAGCACCAACCCCACTACAGCGACAAATTTGCATGATGGCATCTGCTAACCCGTCACTGCTATCCATGCCGGCGATGGGAAATTGCTTGACAATTTTTTGTAAATGTGGTATGCAATCAAGTCTCGGTCGCGGGCGTTGATGAGCTTGGATTAATCGCTTTTTTTGGGCGGAATTTAAATTCCTACCGGTTTCAGGGTGGAAGAGTAACTCTAATCCAGCCCGCGATAAACCGTGATAACCAGTAATAACGATACTATCGCCAACTTTTGCATTAAAACGTCTAATCTCTTCATTTTTTGCCACTTGTCCCAGGGCGGTGATGCTGATGTTAATCTCCGTGGCCCGACAGAGATCGCCACCGACGATCGCCGTCTGATATACTTGCAGACAAGAGCTAAGACCCCGATAGAGTCCTTCTAGCCAATCGATGGCTAGATCGGGAGTTAAAGCCAATCCTACCGTAATTCCCAGGGGTTCTGCCCCCATAGCCGCTAAATCGGATAAATTAGCCGCCGCCGCTCGCCAGCCCACATCTTCGGGAGAGGTGGTAAGATCGCTAAAGTGGACGTTATTAACTAAAACATCAGTGGTGACGACGAGAGAATAACCATCTTTGAGGGATAAAATCGCCCCATCATCACCGATAATCTCCGCAGGACAATATTTTTGCAGAATCGGTAGCAATCCCTGTTCACCCAAATCTTTAACGGTTAAATTCATGATGTTTGAGAATTGAACGATGCAGCTTCTAAAAAGTCTTTAGTTAGAGCTTGCTGAATAATGGTAAAACCCTTTTAAAATAAGGCTTTTGAGTATAGGCTACATATCAGGAGAAGCACTCGTGGCGAGGGTCGTGACTCTTAAATTATTACAGATGTGTCAGCGGCTGCCTGTAAGCATCCCACCGAAAAACTAATGCGCTCCGGGGTTTGGGGGCGGCGCCACGCCCCCAACGGGGGGTTTGGGGGGTAGAACCCCCCAAAAGCTTGGATTGAGTGGCAAAATCGGAAGTAATACTAAATCCGTTGAGTATAGGCTACATATCAGGAGAGGCACTGACTGGAAAACGGAGAATAAATGATCAGTTTTTAATAACCGGATTTAGTACGACCAGATGAAAATCGGTAAAACCCTACACCCTACACCCCACACCCCACACCCTACACCCTACACCCTACACCCTACACCCCACGAGAAACTTTTTCAGCAGACCCTAGTTAAGAGAATTTGCGCTGATTTTTTCGTAGGCGCGATCGATAATTCCCCGACCGCGTAAAAAGCCGGTATTAGCTCCAGGACAAAGATAGGAGAGAGTTTCTGGGTTAAAACGGTCTAAAATGGCCTGTTGCGATCGCAATTGCCGCGGCCAGTGGAAAGTTTTCGCGGTCTGTAGGGGTTGCGGTTGACCTTGATTGTCGGGGAGAAGATGACGACCGGTAAATAAAACCCCCCCGTGACGTTGCCAGTAGAGACAGGAGGAACCGGGAGAATGGCCTGGAGTCCAAAAAGCGCTACAAGTGGGAGATAACTGGATTTGCTGCTGAAAAACGGTAATTTGACGGTGAGGAAGCAGATAAGCTTCCTGTTCCTGTAGAATAATCTCACAATTGAGCAAACTTTGCAGAAGAGCGCCCTGTTTCCCCTGACCCCCGCGATGGGTAAAAAATAGGTAACGGACTCCTTTTTCTAGGAGAAAATCCCGCTCGCTCTCCTCGCAGCTAGGACAATCCACCAGAATATTACCAGTATTTTCTACAATAAGATAAGAGGTTCCCCCTAGGGTTTCCCGATTAGGCGAGAAAGCGTATAAACCTTCTAGAATTAATCGAGGGGGTTTTGTGGTTTTGCTAACCTCTAAAGGAGACGATTCGGTTTCCGATCGCATGGTTTGCCTATCCAAATCACAATCAATGCGGTTTATAACTTAGCACAATCGTTGACCGGGCGGGCTGAAATTAGCCGCCTTTTACTCAAGAGAAAAGAGCCGATATGGAAATGTGGTTGTTATTAGGGATTCTGGGCGGTTTCACCTATTTTATCGTCAAGCGTAGCGTGGCCAAAATCACGACAACACCAATTTGGTTAATTTGGTTTGTCCTGATGACTCCGGCTCTAATTTGGACGGGCTGGATGTTAATCTATGGAGAGGATACCCCCATGCCGGCATTTTTGCTGATCGGTCCTTTTGTGATCTGTCCTTTTTTGTATTGGTGGTTAGTACAGAAGGGACGGGTTACTCCCCAAGAAAGTCCCCCATCACCACCGGAAACAGCGAATTTAGTCCTAGAAAATCTTGATAATCCTGCGGCTAAAAATAATTTAAAACCGATCACTGCCGAAGAGGAAAAATCCCTACGAGATTGTTTTCCTTGGGGGATTTATTATCTGCAAAATATCGATTATCGTCCCCAGGCAATTCTCTGTCGTGGCAAATTGCGAGCGGTTCCCGAAGAAGCTTATCAAGTGATTAAAAACAATGTGGAAAAGGTTTTTGGGGATCGCTTTTTATTGCTTTTCCAAGAAAGTTTTCAGGGACAACCTTTTTTCGCTCTTGTGACTAATCCCTGGCAGCAAAAAACAGAAACTATAGAAACTGAAAAAATTACTCGCCCCTTTCTTGCCCTGGGTTTATTGTTATTAACTCTCTTAACTACCACAGTCATCGGTGCGGGATTAAGTGGCATTACCTCTCAACAATTAGAAAATAATTCTAGTTTATTATTGCAAGGTTTCCCCTACAGTTTAGGCTTAATTGCTATTTTAGGACTGCACGAATTTAGCCATTATTTGACAGCAGTTAAATATAAAATTAAAACTACCTTGCCCTATTTTATCCCCATTCCTTTCTTCCTAGGCACCTTCGGGGCTTTTATTCAAATGCGATCCCCAGTCCCCACCCGCAAAGCTTTATTTGATGTGGCAGTGGCCGGTCCTTTGGGGGGTATAATTATCGCTATTCCTCTACTGTTTTGGGGATTGTCCCTCTCGGAAATAGTTCCCCTAACTAATCAAAGCAGTTTATTAAATTTTCAGGCCTTAAATCCGCAGTTTTCTTTGCTCTTGTCTATCGTAGCTAAACTAGCCCTCGGCAGTAATTTAATCGCCGGAAAAGCGATCAATTTACATCCTTTAGCGGTAGCTGGTTATGTGGGAATTATCGTTACAGCCCTAAATTTAATGCCCGTGGGTCAATTGGATGGTGGTCATATTGTTCACGCCATGTATGGGCAGAAAACCGCCATAATTATCGGTCAATTAACTCGATTATTCATGTTTATTTTAGCCCTAGTGCAGCCAGATTTTTTACTCTGGGCGATTATTCTTTTATTAATGCCAGTCAGCGATCAACCTGCATTAAATGATGTGACTGAATTGGATAATAAACGAGATTTATTAGGACTATTTTCCCTGGCTTTGTTATTAAGTATTTTGCTGCCCCTTCCCGAAGCGTTGGCCCGTTGGTGGGGGATGTAAGCGACCGCATCAATCAACCTGAGTTCTGGGAAAATTATCGGTCAGTTAGGGGATAAAATCCCTATCTCCCACGTCAATGTGAGTTCGATGACCCTCACCCTCGATCACTTTAACCCACAAAGCTGAAGGCTGACAACCGCTCACCGATCACTGTTATATGGTTCTCAAGGCTAATTCTCGGAGAAAAAAGCGAGTTTCTCTGAAAGCGAAGTTAGGCAAATCTAGGTTAAAATTGCTGGCTATTCCGCTAATTTTGGCGAGTTTAGGCTGGTTATACTACGATTTACGTCAGCAGTGGGCAAAACCGGAAGCGATTTTTGTTTTGGGAGGTCATGCCGATCGAGAACGTTTTGCGGCAAAATTAGCTAAGGAATATCCTGATCTACCGATTTGGGTGTCTTCCGGTAGTCCGCGACGATATGTGAGAAAGATTTTTAAAAAAGCGGGAATTCCCCCAGAACGTCTCCATCTCGATTACAATGCGCGAGATACTGTCACTAACTTTACTAGCCTAGCCGATCAACTGAAAGCCCAAGGTATTGATAGTGTCTATCTAGTCACTTCCGATAATCACATGAGAAGGGCGCGATTAGTGGGAGAAATTGTTTTTGGTAGTCGCGGAATTGTGATTAAACCGGTGACTGTTCCCTCCCAATCACCCCCCGAACCCCTAGAAAAGTCGCTCAGAGACGGTTTTAGGGCAATATTATGGATAATAACCGGTTCTACCGGGGAATTTTGGCTAAAATCCGATTCTAGTACCCATTAGTTCCCGACCCAATCAAAATAAAATTATCTTGACAAAATTACCCACTTTATGTTAAGCAAAAATACCATCTTCGCCATCTTATTGATTTTTGTGCCGCTATCGATCGCCGGTTCCCTGTTACACTGGGGCGGAACGGTAGTTTTTATCACCGCTTGTCTAGCCATTATCCCCCTAGCGGCCTACATGGGGGAAGCCACGGAAGCGATTGCGGTGGTGGTCGGGCCAAATATTGGCGGTTTGATGAATGCCACCTTTGGCAATGCCACAGAATTAATTCTCGCCTATGTCGCTTTGCGGGAAGGTTTTATCGATGTGGTAAAAGCGACGATTACTGGCTCAATTATCGGTAATTTACTCTTAGTTATGGGATTATCGATGTTTTTAGGCGGTTTACGCTTCAAAGAACAGGAATTTCAACCAATAACTGCCCGTTTAAATGCCTCGGCCATGAATTTAGCGGTGGTGGCGATTCTTTTACCCACTGCCGTGGAATTTACCTCCACGGGAGTCGGGGAAGCAGTCCTACAGCGTCTATCCGTGGCCGTGGCAGCGGTGTTAATTTTCGTCTATGGTTTAAGTCTCTTGTTTTCCATGAAAACCCACACCTATCTCTACGATGTCGGGGTTGCTGGTATCGAGGAGGAAAGCGCCACAGAAAACCCCGAAAAGCCGAAAGTCTGGTTTTGGTCTTTGATTTTATTGGTCGTTACTATCGCCGTGGCCGTAGAATCGGAGTTATTGGTGGCATCCCTAGAGGAGGCTACGGAACAGCTAGGTTTAACGGCGCTGTTTACCGGGGTGATTCTTTTGCCTATTATCGGTAATGCGGCCGAACACGCTACGGCTGTCACCGTCGCCCTTAAGAATAAAATGGATCTATCGGTATCTGTGGCCGTCGGTTCCAGTATGCAGATCGCCCTGTTTGTGGCTCCGGTTTTGGTTATCATGGGTTATATTATCGGTCAGCCCATGGATCTAAATTTTAATCCCTTTGAGTTGGTGGCAGTGGTTGTAGCGGTGTGGTTAGCTAATTCGATTAGTAGTGATGGGCGATCGAATTGGTTGGAAGGAATGTTACTCTTAGCTACCTATGCTATCCTCGCCTTGGCTTTCTTTTTTCATCCTCTCACGGCTTAAAGTTATCCCTTGCCGATATATAGACAATGACGGACGCTTTGGCTTAAGGGAGTGGTAAAACTGGCAATTTCGAGGATTTTACCGCCAGCTTTCCCTAGATTCTTCTCTAAACTCGAACTATCCTCCGATGACCACTGACCACGATAGAGAATAGCGATTCCGGTCTTTTTCAGGAAAGGCAAAGCATAGTTAACACAGATATCCACATTAGCTACCGCTCGCAAACAGACGATATCGTAAGCACAGTTATGTTTAGGGTTTTTCCCGACGATTTCCGCCCGACCTAAACGAGTTTTCGTGTTATTTAACTCTAATTTGTCAATAACTTCTTCAAGAAAATTAATCTTTTTTTGGGTGGAATCTAAGAGAGTCACCGACCAATGGGGATAGGCGATCGCAATTGGCACCCCCGGAAACCCGGCCCCGGTCCCCAAATCGATGACTGATAGAGATTTTGTCAATAGATCTGGCTGGGATTTTTGTAACCAAGCTAAACCCGATAAAGAATCCCAAAGATGTTTTTCCCAAAACTCCTCTGGTTGGGTAATTCGGGTGAGATTAAAACGTTGATTACCCTCTAAAATCAAGTCATAAAGTTGTTGAAATCGCGCTTGTATGGCCCCATCGGGTTGCCATTCTAGGGTTTCTTGCCAAAGGTCAAATAATTCGGGAAGGATCATTAATTCAGTAATCAGTAATCAGTCATCAGTTATCAGTCATCAGCATGAGGGTTTTGGGGAATTTCAACTAATACCCCAAAACCCTAAAACCTCAACTATCTGTTTTTTCACTTTTTAATTCCCGCAAATGTCCTTGTTCAATTTTCCAGTGACGGTCAGCAATGGGGAGTAATTCTCCGGCATCGTGACTAACTACTAATAAAGTCCAGTGTTGTTTGAGACTAGCGAGAAGTTTAGCCAATTGACGACGCATCGACCAATCTAAACCGGCCGTAGGTTCATCGAGAAGTAACAGATTAGGCTGCCGGATTAACTGGACAGCGAGGGATAAACGACGCTGTTGACCTCCACTAAGATTGTGGGGAGAAGTATCCAGAGGCATATTTTCTAATCCTACCTCCTTTAAGGCCGCCGTTAGGCGATCGCTTTTAATCTCCGGATGACCGAGACGCAACTCCTCAAGGATGGTTTTACCGCAAAAATGACGTTCAGGAAACTGAAAAACGATTCCTCCTAATTGTTGCAGGTGCAGGACCGTTAATTCTTGGTCGCGCCAGTGAATTGTCCCTGCTGTTTTATCGGCAAAGCCTGCTAGAATTTCCAAAAGAGTCGTTTTTCCGGAACCACTGGGGCCGACAATCAGACCTAATTCTTGGGGAGCTAATTCGAGATTAATCCCCTGTAAAATGGGATTGAGAGCAGCGGGAGGATGATAAACCACATCTTTGAGATAAAGCATTGAGAGGAAAATAACTGGAAATTAAGTCTAGAAACCCGTTTCTATTGTGACAGATTTTTTCATTCGCTCAAGGAGACTTTTGACCATGGTGCTGAGGTTAGGTTTAACGAAAAGAATGGCGATCGGTGCTTCGCTGGCTGTTATGGTAATGGTTAACTGGATTGGTCCTGGGTTAGCTGGAGATCCTTTCCGCAAAACCAATCCCCGACCGATTGGCGATAAGACCGAGGCCGCTTTTAACGCTATTTTTAAAGAAGGTAACTATCTAGAGGCAAAAAAATTAATTGTTGAGGCCACAGAAAAGGAACCCCAAGAACCTTTGTCCCATGCTATGCGCGCCTCTCTTGCTTTTACCGACCAGGATTGGAACACCCTAAAAACCTACTCCGAGAAAACTAAGGAAGCGGCCAAGCAAATGCAGGCCAGCGACCCCTTAAGGGGAAATTTGTATCTAGCGGTGGGGAGTTTTTTGGAGGGAACCTACGTTTTTCAAACCGAAGGAGCAGTATCGGCTATCCCCAGATTACAACAGGTGTTTCAGTATTTGGAAACCGCAGAAAAGGTTAATCCTACGGATCCAGAATTGAATCTGTTAAAGGGTTATATGGATTTGATTTTAGCGGTTAATCTACCCTTTTCTAGTCCCCAAGAGGCAATTCAACGGCTAGAAACCTACGGAAGTCCTGATTACTTGGTCGATCGAGGTATAGCTCTAGCTTACCGGGATTTAAAGCAGTACGATCAGGCTTTGCAGTTTATCGATAACGCTCTGAAAGCGACCCCCGATAATCCAGAATTAATGTATCTGAAAGGTCAAATCCTGAGAATTCAAGGCAATACGGATAAAAATACTGGCTCTTTGAAATTGGCCTTAGATTACTTTAATAATGCCCTGAAAAAACAGGAACAACTCCCCGAATCGGTCAAAAAACAGTTAAATCGCGAACACCGTAAGGTACAGGAGGAGATTAAATCCCTAGAAAGCACCGCTAATCGTTAAAAAAAAGCCTAAAAATAGTCAATATTTGGGGTTTTTATCAGTTATCAGCTTCTGAAGGCAAAAGGCAAGAGGCAAAAGGCAAATTTGGCCAAAACAGAAAATCTCCTCTTATGGTATATAAAGTAAAGGATTATTAAGCTTCGCGGAAGTTTATTAATTAAAGTTAAGAATATATTGACAAAAAAATTGGCTTGTGGTAGGGAGCAGAATTTAGCCGCACCTCCTAGCTGATTTCTTGTCAAGGGTTCACCTAAGTGTAATTGGAGATTTCATGACGGCAACGACGGATAAATTGCATGGGGAGTTGATCACCTCGATCGAGCCAGACTTTAAACTGAAAGATATTATTAAAAGCATTCCCAAAGAATATTTCCAGAAAGACCAGGTTAAAGCTTGGTTTGGAGTGATTACGAATATTTTGGCGGTCATGTCCGGTTATGCAATGCTAGTTTATTCTCCCTGGTATTTACTGCCTTTAGCTTGGATTTTCACTGGTACAGCTTTAACGGGATTCTTTGTGATTGCGCATGATTGCGGTCATCGGTCTTTTGCTAATCGACGCTGGGTTAATGATCTTGTCGGTCATATTTTCCTCTTACCGCTTATCTATCCCTTCCACTGCTGGCGTTTCCTGCACGATCGCCATCATACTAAAACTAACATGGTAACTATAGATAATGCTTGGGATCCGTGGGAATTAGAAGCTTTTAACTCAGCTAATCCCCTAGTGCGTCTCTTTTATCGCGGCATTCGCGGACGTTTCTGGTGGCTTGGTTCGATCGCCCACTGGGCTATTCTACACTTCAACATCGAACAATTCAAGGAGAACGAACGGGAAAAAGCGCGCTTTTCGATGATTGTCGTCCTAGTTTTTGCCGCTATTTTTTTCCCAACCCTCATTTTCTACACTGGTGTCTGGGGATTGGTTAAATTTTGGGTGGTACCTTGGTTTGTCTATCATTTTTGGATGAGTACCTTTACCCTTGTCCATCACACGGACCCGGATATTCAATTTTCCTATCCCGAAGACTGGAATCAAGCTTTAGCGCAACTAGAAGGGACAGTTCACTGTAGCTATCCCCGTTGGGTAGAAATTCTCTGTCACGATATTAATGTCCATATCCCCCATCATATCTCGACGGCGATTCCTTCCTATAACCTCCGCAAAGTTCACGCTAGTCTCAAAGAAAATTGGGGTAGTCACCTGAAAGAAACCGAGTTTTCTTGGGCATTAATGCAGCGAATCGTTGATTATTGCCATATTTTCGACTCCGAAACCGCCTACAAAACCTTTAAGGAAAGCCGCGGTTAAATCAGTTATCAGTTATCAGTGGGTAAGTTATCAGCTATCAGATTTGAGTTTGAAGTGACAGTATTAAATAGGGTCTGGTGAAAAAGTTTTTCTTGGGGGTTGGGGGTTGGGGGATGGGGGATGGGTTTTACCGATTTTCAGGTGGTCAACTACCTAATTTTCAGGGAAAAAGTACCTGAATTTTCCCCCTGATCACTCCCAGGCCTGGTACTTTTTGATTGACAAAAAGTCTAA
>NZ_JADBSA010000374.1:0-4038 GCF_020246945.1 Microcystis sp. M113S1
GTGGTCGAGGGAATCAACAATAAACTTAAACTAATAAAACGAAGAGGCTATGGCTTTAGAAACTTTCGGAATTTTTGGGTTAGAAGTATGTTATCTTGGCATCTTGTCTGTTGATTTAGCATAAAGAGTAACGAAGAGCCAATTGGGTAAAGGAGCAATATAGTAGGGAACCTTTTTAGCTAACTCTAGGGTACAAGTAATTTTTTTAACTTTGCTTTTACCGCCCAAAAATTTACAATCATAACTAGCATTGTGAAAAACCTTTTCTATCCGGTCAACCAGCATGATTTTAGTGATAAAATAGTTAGTAAGATCGGGTCGATCAAGAACATCCAAAATTGTCACCCGCTCACCCGTTAAGTCCGTGGAATCAGCAAGAATTTGAATCAGAGACAAACGGGGAGTCTTGCTATCGTAATCGGCTACTTCCGTATCTAACCAAAGAATGGGAAAATGGCCAAAGTGATCGATCGCATTCCTAATAGCGTCGGATTCCGTTAAATAAGGCATGGTTGCAGAGGCTGAAAAATGTATCAAAAAATCTTGATAGCAGTAGATTTGTCGGAGATGGGGGAGAGTGTCTTTAAGGAGGCTGTATCCTTAGCCAGTAAGTACGAAGCTAACCTCCTACTACTACACGTCCTTTCCCCTGAAGAAGATTATAGCCCTTTACCGATTCCACCCAATTTAGCCGATATTTACCCCGCCCAGGGCAATGATCTCACTCTCGATTTTTGGCGGCAACAATGGGAAGAATTCGAGGAGAAAGGGGTGGCCATGTTGGAAAAAAGAGCTAGTCAAGCGGGAGAAATGGGTGTAAAGGGAGAATACCGGCAAATTTACGGTCATGCAGCCAAAACTATCTGTAAAGTGGCGCGAGAGGAAAATATTGATTTAATTGTCATCGGTCGGCGTGGGCGATCGGGTCTAGGAGAGTTATTCTTAGGTAGTGTGAGTAATTATGTTCTCCATCATGCCCCCTGTTCCGTCTTAATTGTTCAACATCGTCAGGGCTAAAAATTCCCGTTAGCTATTCCCCCCTAAAATCCCCAAACGATTAAAAGGAAAAAAGCGAAAAACCGCCCTACCAATCACGTTATTTTCCGGTAAAAACCCCCAGATATGGGAGTCATTGCTATTATTGCGATTATCTCCCATGACAAATAAATTATTCTCTGGCACAAGCAAAGGTATTAAATTATATTGAGGGGATTCTAGAATATAATCCTCTGACAAGGGTTGATTATTCAGGTAAATTTTGCCCTCCTTGACAGCAATCACATCCCCTGCTGTGGCAATCACTCTTTTAATAAAAGCTTGGTCCTTTTGGTATCCCTGTAATTGTAATTGTGCCGGCGGTTCAAACACGACGATATCCCCCCGTCGAGGGGGATGGAAATCGTAGGAAAGTTTTTCCACTACTAAGCGATCGCCCTGTGCTAAGGTGGGTAACATAGAATCAGAGGGGATAAAACGAGGTTCAGCCACAAAAGTGCGAATCAGTAGGGCTAAAATTAAAGCTATAGTGATAATTTGCAGATTTTCTCGAATAGAAGCCCAAAAACTCTTGGATTTGTCCTTATTAATTTCTTGCTCTTGCATTATTGCCCGGATGATGGTTGGTGTAACTTAGCTTTCGCTTGCTGCCAGAAAACTGTTAATTCCTCTAGTGTATAGTCATGGAGAGGCTTTTCCGCCACAGATTCCACTAGGGAAAAACGTTGAATAAAACGCAGATTAGTCTCTTGTAAAGCGATACTGGGGTCTAAATTATACCAGCGAGCAAGATTGACAATAGTAAAGAGTAAATCGCCTAATTCTGCCTGTTGATGCTCTTTATCGCCCGATTCTAGGGACTCTTGCCATTCTGCCAACTCTTCGCCAAATTTTTCCCAGACTCCTGCGATATTTTCCCACTCAAAACCGACTCGCGCCGCTTGCCGAGAAATTTTCATCGCCCCGATCAAGGGTGGTAAAGTTTGGGCATAACGGGTTAATTTGCCGCTAATAGTCGGGTCATTTTTTTCCTCAGCTTTGATTTTCTCCCAATTTTGACGCACCTGTTCGGGATTTTCTAGGGATAAATCTCCAAAAACGTGGGGATGACGACGAATTAATTTATCAGTGATGCCCCTAGCCACTTCTTCTAGGCTAAAATTACCCTCATCACTGGCAATTTGGGCTTGTAAAACCACCTGTAGCAGTAAATCGCCTAATTCCTCGGCAATGGCAGTTTTATCACCGCTTTTAATCGCCGCTACCACCTCATAAGCTTCTTCGATAACGTAGGGAATCAGGGTTGCCGGGGTTTGAGCTAAATCCCAAGGACAGCCGCTTTCTGGGTCTCGTAAACGGGCAACAACGGTGATTAAATGGTTTAATGCCTCTAAGATGGCCTTGTAGCTGGGATTGTCGGTTTCTGGAAGGCTAGACATCGATTTTTTCCGGTTTTCTCCCCCAGTATACCGGTTAGTTATCAGTGATCAGTGATCAGTTATCAGTGATCACTGATCAGATGTGAGTTTTCAGTTAACTGATCACTGTTTACCGATCACAGCAAAAAAGCTCTCATCTCCCTATCTTCTAATATTCAGTTACAGCCTTTCTCATAATAGATGAAGTTTAACCTAATTTGAGCGAAGACCGACTCCCCAAAACGAAAACTTCGTACCTCACCATTCAGATAACTGCTTTAGCTCAATAACGATGAAAAAAAACCCGGTGAAACCGGGTTGCACTAGCTTGGAATGTGTATAGTCAACTGATAAAGCAGTTGAAAACTTAAATAAATCTAAATAGAAAAAAGGTAAGCAATTGTAAGAAAATCAGATTTAATGAACTACCCCGCAAGTTAAGGGACAAGAAGCATAAACAGCTTGATGAGAGGTTTTTACCTCACCGTGTAACCAGTGCAACCAGCTAACTTCATGGGGATGAATACCTTTTGCTGTTAATAAAGCGGCACTAATTAGGATAGCCAAAATATTGATGCCGATAATCATTCCCGCCACTAAAAGCACGGAACTAATCGGTAAAACTGACTGTAAGATAATCGCCGACAATGCTCCCACTGTCATCATTAATACTACTAAAGGAAATCCCACTACTAATAAACAGACAGTGAGGACGAAACTCCAGAGAAGAAAGCTTTTTAGCATTGCTAAAGAAACGTGGCCCCAGTTATTTCTTGCGGTTAATTGCATCTTCCTGACCTCTTACAAACTTGGTGGTCTAACTTTTCTGCACGTCGGCTCAAAGTTGATGAAAACCAGTATAGGGAAAACACCGAAGAAGATGAGCTATTCGCAATATAAATTTACAATCATCGCTGATCATCTATGTTATATGTATCGAACTATTACAAGAATCGGCGAGAGGTATCGAAAACTTTACAATCAATTTCTCTTGATCCCCAATGCAGTTTCCTGCTGAAATCCTTGATCCCCGTCGATAATCCTTTCTTGTCTCCCTGTCCTCAGATTTTTCCTCGTCTCGTTGTAACAAATATTTACAAGTACCTCTAGAATTCTCAGAAAATAGGTGGACGGGAGTTGGGAGATGGGAGAGGGGAGACCACTTCGTGCGCGTTGCGGGGGGAAGTGGGGAAGTGGGGAGAAAAAGCTGACGGCTTTTCTTTGTCACAGAATTGACATCCGGCCGTTATAGTCCTGACAAATGAGAGTTATATGCTGAAGTTAATCCAGCAAAGGAATAAATCATTTCCCCTAACCCAGCTTTCCTCAAGCTTCCCACACAGGGTCTAGGGGAAGTTTATTTTGCTGCTGATTTTACCGAAATTTTGGGTTAAAGCCCCGTCCTTTTAGGACGGCTTTTTAAACTATAGCTTGTTAACTTAACTTTTATTGTGCTATACTGATTTTATCTAAGTCCCCCGTGGGTAAAATGTTTGTCTTAGAGTTTAAAGTTAAAGCTAAAACTCAACAGTATCAAGCCATAGACGATGCTATTCGTACTGCTCAATTCATCCGTAACAAATGTGTAAGGTTATGGATGGATACAAAAGGTACGGGTAAGAAC
>NZ_JADBSA010000375.1:0-22524 GCF_020246945.1 Microcystis sp. M113S1
AGCTTGTGTTCGTTCGTGGAGAGCCTTATTGTAAACTAATCTTACACAGCCCAAGGTGCGCCGCAATAGCGACTCTTGTTCTGGTGTGGGGTAAAATCGAAACGAATAGGCTTTTTCCATGTCTCACATTTTAGCATATATCGTGTAAATGCGCTAGTATTTAACGGTAAAGCCGTCGTAGAACGACGGGGTTTCAGACCCAAAATTTTCGATGAAAATCTTTTGGGGATCAAGGGTTTGGCGATTTTGTCAAGAAATCATGACAAGGTACTTGGTCAAAATCGGAATCTTACTGTTTAATAGGTATTTATAACAAGCGATTCCCTTGATCCCCATCGAGTGGATCTCTCGTTCACACAGCAATCGATGAGTAGTTAGAAGGATTACCCAGATCACTGCTTTTGCAAATGCTCAAAAACATTTGCCGTCGTAACTAATCGGAGAGTGTCAACTCATGGTCCCAGAATACCCCCCCTTAGATGAGATGACCTTGCGGCAACTACGACGAGTTGCCAGTCAATACAGCATCTCTCGTTACAGTCGGATGCGGAAAACGCAATTAATCGAGGCAATTACCCAAGCTATGGGAGTAAGCGGCAATTTTAAATCTACTATTAAAGAGGAAAAACCAGTGGAAGCAGCAAAATTTGAATTAGGTCAAGCTAACCCGATCGAAGATGTCCTAGGTTCGGTGGATGATGGTTTAGGAGATCTGCCCGGTGGCTACGGTGAAAATCGCATTACCCTCCTACCTCGCGATCCTCAGTGGGCCTATGCTTACTGGGATATCCCCAACGAATCAAAAGAAGCTCTACGTCGTCAAGGGGGACAACAGTTAGCCCTGCGTCTTTATGATGTCACCGATATAGATCTCAATAGCCAAGGCGCGCATAGCGTCCAAGAATATCTCTGTGATGAATTAGCCCGGGAATGGTATTTACCGGTTCCGGTCAGCGATCGAGATTATGTTATCGATATCGGTTATCGTTGTGCTGATGGTCGTTGGTTAGTTTTGGCCCGTTCTCCTTTAGTGCGGATTCCTCCCGTCTATCCTTCCGACTGGATTGAAGATATCTTTGTCACCGTTAACTGGGAAGAAGAACTGGTGGGCAAAACTGTTTACGAACTCGTTCCCCCCAGCAAACGCTACGGCAGCAGCGCAGGAATCACGGGAACTAGCCCCATCTACGACCAAATTTTCGAGAGTGTCGGCGATATCGAGGCCCTACGGGTGGCCGGTTCCTTGTTTGGTTCCATGCAGCACGTCGCTGGTTCCGTACCAATGTCGGAAGTGATCAGTTCTTATGTATTCCCCTCCGGGGTTGGTATGTGGGCAGTTCCCACGGTATCGGGACTAACCGCTTCCGGTATCGGCATAACTGCTTCCGGTATCGGTATGGGTGCTTCGGAAACCCTACAACGTCCGCGCAAATTCTGGTTAGTTGCCGATGCAGAATTAATCGTCTATGGTGCTACGGAACCCGATGCCACCGTAACTATCGGTGGTCGTCCGATTAAACTCAATTCCGATGGCACTTTCCGCTATCAGATGTCCTTCCAAGACGGTTTAATCGATTATCCGATTATGGCCGTGGCCGCCGATGGTGAACAAAATCGTTCTATCCACATGAAATTTACCCGGGAAACCCCCTCTCGCAATACCAACACTAAAGATGAGGCGGTTCTAGAATGGTTATTCTAGATCGGGTTTTCTAACGTTACCAAAGCCAACCTAATTACTTCCCCCTAGCTGAGATTTAGTTAGGGGATTTTTTTCGAGAAGATAACGGCAAGCTTTCGGGGGTTGCTCACCGCTATCAACTTCTATTCCCAAATCTGACAGCTTAGATCGCCCGATTTTTGGGAAAGACGCAGATTTTCACCGTAATCGACGGGAACATCAATAACAGTGGGAACCTCTTGCCGGAAAGCCTCCTCTAGTATCGGGATCAAATCCTCAGTAGATTCCACCCGATAGCCTTTTAATCCCATACTTTCGGCAAATTTAACAAAATCGGGATTACCAAACTTAATAAAAGAAGATGTCCCAAAATGGTTAAACTGCTTCCATTCGATTAAACCGTAACCGCCATCATTAAAGATGAGAGTGACGAAGGGAGTTCCCACCCGCAAAGCTGTCTCCAATTCCTGACAATTCATCATAAAACCGCCGTCCCCCGTCACCGCTACAATGCGTTTATCGGGATGAACTAACTTAGCGGCGATCGCACCAGGGATAGCAATACCCATAGCGGCGAAACCGTTAGAAATAATGCAAGTATTGGGACAATCGCAGTGATACTGGCGCGCCATCCACATTTTATGAGCGCCCACGTCACAAATAGCGATATCTTCCGGTCCCATCACCTGACGCAGATCGTAGATCAATTTTTGTGGCTTGATCGGAAAACCCGTATCATTGGCATAAGTTTCGTAATCGGCCCGAATTTCCGTCTTTAATCCCGCGGTGACAGGAGTTGGTTTATTCTGGCGATCGGCCCGTTTGAGGATATCGATGAGAGAATCGGTGATATCACCCACCACTTCCACCACCGGGGCATAACTGCTGTCAATTTCCGCCGGAGTCATGCCGATGTGAATAATCGGTAATTTCCCGTCTGGATTCCATTTTTTCGGGGAATACTCGATTAAATCGTAACCAACAGCGATAATTAAATCACTGCGATCAAAGGCACAACTAATCAAATCCCGTTGCTGTAATCCTACCGCCCAAAGAGCCAGAGGATGGGTATAGGGAATCACCCCCTTACCCATAAAAGTGTTAGCCACAGGGATATTCAAGGCCGTGGCGAATTCCGTTAAAGCCTCACTAGCATTAGCGCGAATTGCCCCATTTCCCGCCAAAATCAAGGGATTTTTCGCTTTAGAAATCACCGCCGCCGCCATGTTCAAAGTCCGATAGGAAGCGTAAACTTTTTCCTGACTATCGAGGGGCAAGGGATAACCATCGGCAGCCATAGCGGCGATATTTTCGGGAAGATCGATATGAACTGCCCCCGGTTTCTCACTTTGGGCGGTTTTAAAGGCTCTCCGTACCACTTCTGGGGTGATACCCGGCCGCACGATTTGTTTATTCCATTTCGTCACCGGGGCGAACATGGCCACCAGATCTAGGTATTGATGGGATTCAATGTGCATCCGATCGGTTCCCACCTGGCCGGTGATGGCCACTAAGGGCGCCCCATCGAGGTTAGCATCGGCTACCCCTGTCATCAGGTTAGTCGCCCCCGGTCCTAAAGTGGAGAGACAAACCCCCGCTTTTCCCGTCAAGCGTCCATAGACATCGGCCATAAAAGCCGCACCCTGTTCGTGACGGGTGGTGATAAATTTGATCGAGGAGTTTTTCAGGGCTTCCAAAACATCGAGGTTTTCTTCCCCGGGTAGCCCAAAAATATACTCGACCCCTTCATTCTCTAGACATTTAACTAGAAGTTCGGCTGTGTTTAATTCCCCCATAATTCCCTCCTGTAGAGCTTACTTCATCAGTAAAGTCTCTAGAGATAGTTCATCCCGGCGGATTGAGGTTGTTGCGCTCAACTCGTCGGGATGATATCAGTAGACTATATGTACCAATGCAGCTGAATAAAATTTTGTTTAAGTCTATCCATATACTATTGTGACTTAGATCTTGACCTTTGGCAGATTATTTATTAGTGAACTAGGAAGTTTTCGTTTTGGGGAGCCGGTCGTCAGGAGACTCCGAGACAGCTTTTATGTATTCTCCCCACACCCCACACCCTACACCCTGCCCCCAGTTTTATGCCGTTAATTCTTCCGCGGCGTGGGCTAGTTGGGCGGCGACTTTGGCTAAATAGGGACGACTTAACCACCAGATAAAGGGGGACAGCCAACCCCGCAGAGTGACAGAATAGGAAATATAACTACCACAGAGGGTTGATTCCACTTGGTAGGTCATTTTCTGTTCCATGCCGGGGATAGCGAGAACTCTTAGGCTGAGGAGTTCACCGGGGCGGACATTTTCCACAAAAACCCGGATAGGAATGGGAGTCAGACGGGTGACAGCTTGATAGATTAACCCCGGTTTAGCGATTAAACCCAAGGGAACATCAGCCTTGGCAATCAAAGGATGCCAAGAGACATCGGCCACATTGATTAATTTTTGCCAGAGGACATCGACGGGGGCAGTACTGACCACCCGATAGGTTTTGTAGAGTGAAAACTTACAGAATAGTCTGCCTTTGGCCGCTACAATCCTTAAGGAAAAATTGAGAATCACCGATTGCCTCCCGCAAAAATAATCTAGGGAATCTTCTATTGTAAAAAATAAATGGCTTTCCGGGAGTGTGCGCTTTTGATAATTTTAAAATATGGCAGTAAGCTCAAGGGGTGACAAAGAGGTTCAAAGGTAGGTGGTATAAAGATTGTAGCCAAATGTCCCCCAAAGAAATAGAGTGGTTATGGCAACCACGGCACTGGTATCTTCTAGTTGAAGAATTAAAAGGTTGCGATACAAAAGGTTCAACAAAGCAGGCGAATCTGGAGTAAGTAACAGAAACCAAAAATCTAACTAATATTATTTAAACTTGCTCATAATCTATGCTATCATAGTCTTATGAGCAAGTTAACCATATCAGAAGCGGCTAAATTAAAAGGTGTAAGCGTATCAACTTTAAGACGTTGGGAGTCCGAAGGTAAACTAATACCCGAAAGAACCGCTAACGGACATCGGCGTTATACCATTTCTCAGTTGCTTGGAGTAAAAGAGAATCTCTCTTATACTGTTGGCTATTGCCGTGTTTCTAGTCATGACCAAAGAAAGGATTTGGAACATCAAAAAGAAGTTGTCGAACTGTTTTGCGCTCAAAATGGTTGGCAAGTTGAAATCATAGACGACCTAGGTTCGGGACTTAACTACAACAAGAAAGGATTAAAGCGATTAATCAGATTGATTGTTGATAGTAAAGTAGAGAGATTAGTCTTAACTCATAAAGATAGACTACTTAGATTTGGTAGTGAATTAATCTTTAGTCTGTGTGAACACTTTGGAACTGAAGTTGTCATTATCAATCGAACTGAAGACAGTACATTTGAGGAGGATTTAGCACAAGATGTCTTAGAAATTATTACTGTATTTTCTGCTAGGTTGTATGGCTCCAGAAGTCACAAAAATAGAAAAATCGTAGAGGAGTTAAGGGACGTTGCTACTAGGATTCAAGACGGAATTAAAACTGAATAATCAACAACGCTCATTATTAGCTCAACACGCAGGAACCGCACGTCATGCTTGGAACTGGGGATTAGCTTTAACCAAGCAAATCTTAGACCACAACAAAGCTAACCCAAATGATAAAATTAAGTTTCCTACTGCTATTGACCTTCACCAATGGTTGGTAGCATTAGTTAAACCTGAAAATCAATGGTATTATGAGGTGTCTAAATGCGCTCCTCAATGAGCGTTAAGAGCTTTATCCAATGCGTGGAAACAATGCTTCAAAAAGATAGCCAAACCACCAAAGTTTAAGAAAAAAGGTAAACCGGATAGTTTTACTCTGGATGGTAGCATTAACGTTGCTCATCAAAAGATAAAAGTTCCTGGGATTGGTTGGTTAAAAACTTACGAGCAATTACCCCATGGATGCCAGCCAAAATCTGTCACTATTAGCTTTTTGGCTAATAGATGGATTATTAGTTTTAAGATTGATGTTGAACGGCAAACAACCGATAAATCTATCGACGGAATAGGAGTTAATTTAGGGGTTAAAACCCTAGCCACTCTTTCAACTGGTGAAGTTATCGAAGGAAGTAAAAGCTATCGTAAACACGAGAAAAAGTTAGCTAGACTTCAATACCTGAACCGACATAAAGTCAAAGGCTCAAACAATTGGAAAAAAGCTCAGAAGCAAATTGCTAAACTTCATTTTAAGATAGCTAACATCCGTAAGGATACATTGCATAAACTCACCACTTATCTGTCCAAGAACCACGGCAAGATAGTAATTGAGGACTTAAATGTTTCTGGAATGTTAGCTAATCGTAAGTTAGCTAAAGCTGTTCAGGACATGGGATTTTATCAATTCCGAAGACAACTTGACTATAAAACTCAGTTGTATGGAGCGGAGTTAATCCTCGCTGATAGATGGTTTCCCAGTAGCAAAACCTGTTCCAATTGTGGATACAAAAAAGAGTCACTATCTTTAACCGAAAGAGTCTTTGAATGTGAACAATCACTAAAATTAAGAGTTAAATTTGGAAGGTTTCTAGACCGCGTTTTTCCTCAAGTGGGGATGGAAAAATCCCATCCCCATACTTTTCAATTTATCGTTTTTGTTTGAATTGAGAACCGATGCCCAAAAGTCCTAAACCTAATAATCCTAAAATTGCTGAAGGTTCGGGAACCGGTGTAGCACTGGCAGTGCTGGGTAAGCGCATCTTAACAATTGTCAATGGCGTTTAAGATGCGCTCACCAGGCAATTTACACCAAATTAGATGAGCTTACCCTCGCCTTAAAAGGCTTATTTTCGCTGCTTGTTGGATACTGAACCTATCCCTAGTAAACCCAATGCCAATAACCCCAGAATCGAGGAAGGCTCTGGAACTGCTGGAAATGGAGCTGGACCTGTACTGGGTGATAAAAATCCTTTTAAAGGATCACCCACGGCTCCAAAACCAACAAGATCGAGGGAATTAAACTGAGTTATAACTTCTACATAGGTCTCTTCTCCCTCTAGTACCCTGAAACTACCGCGATCGGGGAAATCCGTAAAATAAATGAAATCTGCACTAGCGATAGGATCGTCAGCAACATTTGGGGTGTTCACAATCGTGATTTTTAATGGCAATGTTTGAGTGAAATCTGGGTCGGAGGAAGTAGTATTGATTATCAGATCAACCCCATCAATCTGAGTACCGAGAAAAATAGTGCCATTACGGTAATACAAGCGCCCTGCAACAAAGTCTTGACCCTTGGGCTGATCGGTAAAGTCAGAAGGAATAAAGGACAATTGATTGGTAAATGAATCACCGAATGGTGTTCCCCATTCGATGGTGTCGGTTCCGATACCCGTGTATACTGAGTCGGGGAGCGTGATGGGGTTGTCAAAATAGCCTGTCACTGTCCCTGTCCCTACAATTGCTTGGGCGGCTTGGAAAGGGGTTAGGATGGCTAGAGTTGCCCCTGCCACTAATAAGTAATGCTTACCTTCTCCCGCATTTTTGATTATTTTTGTTAATGTTTGCGCCATGAAAACCTCTTCTTTGGTATGGTTTCTTCGATTAGATAATTGTATTTGGCTCTCTTGGATATTGGCTGAAAAATGTTGACAACGTCACATTTTGGGCGCAAGCGTTGCGCTCCGACATTACACAATGACCTAAAATACTTTTTAAGCAAGCCTTTATGACCATAAACGATAAAAACTTTTCAACAAACGAGGCGGAATTTTTAGATTATAACCAATAATAACTAATTGATTAACTAAGGTAGTTTTCCAGACTCCTAATTTTTGCCAACGTCTTGCCGAGGTAATCACCGATGCAGAAACTATGGCTATTTTACCCCTTTTTTTCAATCTTTGTATTAATTCAAAATCTTCCATAATTGGCAACTCAGGAAAACCGCCCAAATCGGCAAAGATTGAGGCTTTTAAAAATATTCCTTGGTCTCCGTAGGGAAGAGAAAACCAGCGAGAACGCCAATTAACTAATTTTTCCACTAAACGCAGGGTTTTTTCCTCTCCATCAATTTTTAATTCAAAGGCTGCCGCTACTATCCCAGATTGGGATAAAGTATTGATAATTTGTTCTTGAAATTCATGGGGTAGTAAAGTATCTCCATGCAGAAATAACAAAATATCTCCTTTCGCTATTTTTGCTCCTAAATTCATCTGAAATGCACGACCTTTTCTGGGTGAAATAATTACTTTAGCTCCCAATTGTTCGGCTATTTCTCTAGTTTTATCCGTACTTCCCCCATCGACAACAATAATTTCTACTCCTGCACCTATCTGTTTTAACGTTGCTGCAATTCCTAACTCCTCATTAAGAGTCGGAATGATAATACTAAGATAATTCATCAGGTTTTGCGGTAACTAAAGTCAGAGTATTTAGTGGCAACCATCGGGTAAATTTTCCTACAGATACCGAGGGATTGATTTCGATTTGTAATAACTGTTTTTCCTGTAGAAAAGTTAAACATTCCTGTCAGTTTTCTAGAGTGGCTAAAGCTGGAGTCAAAAGTCGATACCAAATTAGGTTACACTTCATCTTTATGAGAAACGAAACTCTGTTCTAAGATAGGTGGGACAATGCCGAATATTAAAGGAGACGATGGTGCGCTCAAAACCATTTTCAGCAATAGTAAAATTATCGCAGTGGTCGGGCATTCCGAGAAATCGAGCCGCGCCAGTTATCAGGTGGCCAAATTCCTGCAAGCGGTGGGTTATCGAGTCTATCCGGTCAATCCTATGGTCAAGCAAATTGACGGTCAAAGCTGCTATCCTTCTCTAGAGGCTATCCCCGAACCTGTGGATATTGTTAACGTTTTTCGTCAAGGATGCTTGTATCCAGATAGAATATCAGCGTCTATTTGCCTAAAACAAAACCCCACCATGGGTGGGGTTTCGGGTTTAATTTAGGAAATCCTAGAAGGTAAAGGTTCCGCGGAGAGTGCCAATCCACTCGTTACCAGTGCCTTTGAACTGTTCAGGTGCAGAAATCCAGATGACACCGGGGGTGATAGAAATATTGTCGGTGACTTGGTACTTGTAGAACAATTCAACGTGGTAGGGAACGATGTTAGATACTTTTAGCCCCATGTCTCGGAAGCTTAAGTGACCGATGTAGGGCTGCGCACCAGCAAACAGACCTAAGATATTTCCTTCTTTACCTAAGTCGGGGAAGGCAATACCAGCACCGTAGGTCCACACTTCCGCATCACCGAGACCGAGTAAGCGCACGGTGGAGTAGGAACCGAAGGCACTCAAGCTGGCGAAACCAAGATCCACTGCACCGGTTAAACCGTAGCTATTGGATACTTTGGCTCCGAAGTTGAAGAAACCGACTTCATCCTGTAGGGTGACGCTATCAGGATCGTTGCCGTTGACGTTGAGCAGGGTATTTAACTGAGTTTGGGAAAGGTTAGCGGCGGAAGTCCCCGTTACACCGAAGGAACCACCGTTACCGAAGATGGCGGTATCGGCACCTTGGTAAGCGTTAACGTAGGTGAAGCCGACGTTGAGGAAGTTAAAGAGGTTAGCGTTAATCTGTGCTAAAGCGGCGTAATCTCCGTTAAAGAGACCATTACCCGGGTTAGGATTGGCCGCAGAACTAGAGCCACCACCACCGGCTAAGTAACCCAAGGATAGGGAGGTCGGACCGACAATGCTTTGGAGGAAGCCTAATTGTAGGCTAACACCCGCCCCAGAACCACCACCGATACGGTAGATGGGGTTTTCGGAAGCGAAGGTCGAAAGCGCACCATTACCACCGTCGAAGTCTTCAAAGAAGGGATTAGTGGTGGGAACGAAGTCATTCCAAATACCACCCCAAGCGGCAACATAGGTATTGAAGCGACCAAAATAACCTAAGTCAATCGGGGTATAGTAGGCCAACCAGTCGAGAACCACATTGCTACCGTTACCGGCCGCGGTCCAAGTTTGGAATAGGGAAGGGCTTTGCAGATTATCGAATCTGACGGAAGCGGGATCACCATTTTGTAGTGTGGTGGTCGATTTGTAATCAAATCCGAAGGGAGTGGCACTACCCGCCGCTAAACGAGTTTTCAATACGTCCTGACCGGTGAAGCTCGTGTTTAACAGCAAACGAGCGCGGTATTGCATGGCGGCCTGGGAGGCGGGGCTACCGGCACCGACCGTATCGGTGACAGCGAAGATAACTTCCCCAGCTAATTTGGTGGTGGTGGAGAATTGGTTATTTTCGAGGAAAGACACCCGGCTTTCTAAGTTATCAACTCTAGCTCCCAAGGCCGCTAATTCGGCCTGGAACTCATCCATCAAGCGCTTGAGGGCATCTAAGTCTTCCTTGAGGACGTTGACACCATCTTGAATTAAACGCTCCATCACGTTTAAGCAAGCGTTTAAACCAGCCGCAAATTCCCAACGGGTTAAAGCTCGGTCGCCGCGGAAGGTGCGATCGGGATAACCAACAATACAACCGTAGCGCTCCACAAGGCTTCTTAGGGCCTCGAAAGCCCAAGCGGTGGGGGAAACATCCCGCAGTTGGTTAACGCTGGTGACTTGATCGATGGTGTTGCCCTGTACGGGTGCAACTTGACCTTCGTTACCGTACTGTTCGATCTGATTGATTAGTTCGCCAGTTCCTGCAGCGTTGTCCTGAACTTGAGCGATTTCTAGATTGTTAAATTCGGTAGAAACACTGGTAGATTTGGCGGGATCGAAGCTACTAGCATTAGCGGAAGCTACCAGGGTAGCCCCTAAAATCGCTGGGCTAACCAGCAATGATTTCCAGAACATTCTTAACATGATGGTTTTTTCCTCACACCTTATAGGTTGACTACACAGTTTGACGACGCATATAGCCTTGCTATTCTTTTGCTATTATACACAATTTAATTACTTAGGGAAAGATGTGATCTCATTTTTTTTCCCTTGACCAGTTGACAAAGTGGCCACCCTGTCGCTTCTGACGGCACTTAAACAAAAACTAAAGTAGGTTAGAATCCTTACAGAGAGAAAACTTAAGCTCACACAACAGGCTCGTCTAGACGAGTCGGGCAAGGTTCTGTGATTTTGATAACGGCCACTGAACTGGGTTGTTGTCAGGTTAATTGACGATTTCTATGGTGGCACTCTTAATATGGAGTGATGTCTAATGGGCAAAACTTAACGCCGATAAAAACAGAGACAAGACCATGAAAAAAAGAAAGATAGCCAATACACTGCGTAAAGCCTTGCTAGAAGATGGCAAGATGGAACGCGCTCTCTATGAATACGAATTAGAAGAACACATAGACTACTGGTACGAAGGTCTCAAGTCCGACCGTGATCAGTTTGTCTTTGCCGTCACGGAAAACTCCGGTGATGTGGCAATGGTATTGATTACGCCAGGTAAAACTATCTATGTCAATGAGGAGGCCAGAGAGAAACTCTCTGAATTCTGGATAAAAGCTTATAAGCATAATATAAATCAACTCCTTCCCATGATGGCAGAGAATTTGGCCAATGATATTATCTCGGTGACAGGCGTTAAAATGGTGTCCCCAAACCAGAAGCGGCGCTGGGTTAGTTTGCGCCCGTAGAGTTAAAGCGAAGAAAGGCTCCCTTAGGGCAAAATCAGGGCAGGTTTAGACAATACTGACGGGAAACCCTCAAAAACTATCCGCCCTTACCAATTGCTCGGTAAGGGCGGTGTAGCGGGTCATCGGAATCGACACCAGACTGCCGGAAGGAACTCCAGCTAGTCTAAATCTTGTTTAGACGTGGGGGTCTAGAGAACAGCCCCGGCGCACAGCCGGCTATTGTCGATTAGGAGACCCATGCTTTTACTACTTTCTACCATCGACATCACCTCCTGTATCCCTTAACGGATTGATTATCAAGTTTATCTGCAATTAGCTTAACGCAGCTATGCGGAAAAAATCAAGGCCGGCAGCTAAAAATTTTTTCGGCAGGCTGAGATTAGCCCCAAAATGTAGGTGCAGATAGGAAGCGTGCAGATTCTTACCTTGCCACCCTTCGGCATTGATAGCACTTTTGGGGAATGCTTGCAGTTGATAAATCGGTGCGTCGCTCACCCCGCTTAATTGGGAGCGATGGAATTCATGACCGCGCACTGGTTGACCTGCTTTGAGCAGGATCGTCTCCTGTTTGGCGATGGCTTGCCGATAACCTAGGGTTAGTTTCGGGGACATTATAGCAGATTGGGGGATTATTTGCAACATGGAATGGTTTTTTTGCTCAAAATCAATTATTTTTTCACATAAATACATTAATCCCCCACATTCGGCGTAGGTGGGCATTCCAGAGGCGATCGCTTTTCTCACCTGAGTTAAGATAGGGGTGTTAGCGGCTAATTCCGGGGCAAAGATTTCGGGAAAACCGCCACCAAAGTACAATCCTTGTAGGTTTTCGGGCAAATTTGCCCCTTGCAAGGGACTCCAAAAGATTAATTCTGCGCCTAAATTGGCTAAAATATCGAGATTATCGGGGTAATAAAAGTTAAAAGCCTTATCTCTAGCAATACCAATACGGATAGGGGGAAAAAGCTTATTTTCTCCTGTTGGATTTTTCGGGTTCTCTTGAGGAGAAATAGTGAGTAAAGGCAAGAGAATGTCCCAATTAAAGCAGTTTTGGGCAATAGAAGCCAGTTGATCTTGCAGTTGCCTGATTTCTCCTAGTTCATCCCTGGGAACTAATCCTAGATGGCGATCGGGAATTGTCAGGGAATCTTGACGACGCAAAACCCCGACAATCGGCATATTGATGGATTCTAGGGCGGTTTGCAGTAATTGCAGGTGGCGATCGCTACCAACCCGATTGAGGATAACTCCGGCTAGATGAAGATTTTTGTCTAAAGATTGATAACCGCGGACGATAGCGGCGACAGAGGTAGATAAACGACTACAATCGATAACTAACAGCAGAGGAAGCCCTAAAATACGGGCAATATGGGCGGTACTGGCATAATCGGGAAATTGAGTAGCGCTTAATTGAATACCATCAAATAGCCCCATTACCCCTTCAATCAGAGCATAATCGACATTTTGACAATGTTGGGCAAAACAGGTTTTTACATAGTCTTCAGAAGTTAAAACCGGATCGAGATTGCGACAGGGGCGACCGGTAAAATGAGTATGGAACATGGGATCGATATAATCGGGCCCGACTTTAAAAGATTGCACTCGATCGCCACGACTGATTAAATAGGCCAAAATTGCCAGAGTAATCGTAGTTTTACCGACTCCGCTTCTTTCTCCTGCGATGATCATTATTAGTTGTTTTTTTTCGAGATCGAGCTAGACTTAATTAACCTGTTACACAATCAATGCTCAAGCTTGCCAACGGCTAATAGAGTTAATTTTGGCCGCTAACTGATCCCTGTGTCAATCGACTTTTTTTATTAGCGGTGAAATCAATTTGACCACGTTTATGATCTTTGGCATCATCTCCGGACGACCAGCTACTGTTCCGGCGTTCCGACGTTGCCCAAAACCAGAGACTTCCTACCGCACCATTAAGATAACTGCTAGATTAGCTGACCAATTTTGTTTAGCTGTTAATTTTTGTAAAAAAAACCTCGTCTGTATCCTATTGTACAGCTAGACTAAAAATAGCTAAAAAAAGCAGTTAGATCGGCAAGAGGGAAAAGGTAAAAACCCTGACTGGAAGATGACGGGTAAATACGCAAATAATCCTGAATTACCGCTCTAAAATTGGCTTTACGGACAGCGAGAGACCAGATTAATCAGGGAAATATCGTCAGATAAACTAATCAATATAGCTTCTTAGGTGTCTGGGAGTGAAAAAAGACAGAGAACGGAGTCTTTCTAGTTTCTATAACTGCACTAATCAGAGACCTGGGACTTAGCTCTAAACCGACAACTAAATTATCAGGAGAATTGGGGTTATGCTGACTCTACACACGCTGACCAATGATAGTATCTCTTGTCCCTTGCCCGATCGCGTGGAGAACGTCAATTTCCACTACGAATTAGAAAATCAAATTCATCCCACCTACGGCCTCGAAAACCTAGGCATGAAAAATCTCGGTCGCGTTTATCGCAATCTTTCCGTACCGCAATTAGTCGAACAGGCGATCGAACGTCATGAGGGTGTTTTAGCCGATAATGGGGCTTTAGTGGTGGAAACGGGTAAATATACCGGCCGTTCCCCCAAAGATAAATTCATTGTCAAAGAAGCCAATAGCGAACAGGAAATCGACTGGAATCAGCATAATGCCCCGATTAGCGAGGAAAAATTCCAGCAGTTATACCGAAAAGTCCTCGCCTATGTGCAGGGAAAAGACCTATATATCTTCGATGGTTACGTCGGGGCCGATCCTAATTATCGCTTTGGCGTGCGCGTCGTCACCGAAATCGCCTATCATAACCTCTTTGCCCATCAGTTATTCCTCCGGCCTAGTGCGATCGAACTAGCTGCCCATCAAACTGATTTTACCGTGATTGCCCTGCCGGGGTTACAGGGAGATCCCGAGGATGACGACCTGAACAGCGAAGCCTTTATCGTCCTCAACCTGGCCAAAAAAATCGTTCTCATCGGTGGCACTCGCTACGCTGGCGAAATCAAAAAATCCGTCTTCTCGATGATGAACTACCTGATGACCAAACAAGGGGTTTTACCGATGCACGGTGCCGCTAACATGGATAAACACGGTCATACAGCCCTCTTTTTCGGTCTTTCCGGTACGGGTAAAACCACCCTTTCCGCCGATCCTAAACGCAGCCTGATCGGTGATGATGAACACGGTTGGTCAGAAGACGGCATTTTTAACTTTGAAGGCGGTTGTTATGCTAAAACCATCCGTTTAAGTGCCGAATACGAACCCCAAATCTGGGCGGCGATTCAATTTGGCACTATTCTCGAAAACGTTATCCTTTCCGCCGATAATCGCCTTCCCGACTACGATGATGGACGTTTGACCGAAAACACCCGCGCCGCCTATCCCCTGCGTTATATCCCTAATTGTGCCGTATCTGGCATGGGAACCCACCCGAAAACTATTATCTTCTTAACTGCCGATGCTTTTGGGGTACTGCCACCAATCGCCAAATTAACCACGAAACAGGCGATGTATCATTTCCTCTCCGGTTATACTAGCAAATTAGCGGGAACGGAACGGGGAATCACCGCCCCACAGGTGACTTTTTCCAGTTGTTTCGGTCAATGTTTCTTCCCTCTGTCACCCCTCGTCTATGCCCAAATGTTAGGGGAACGTTTAGAACAACACCCGGAAACCTCCGTTTATCTGATTAATACCGGTTGGTCCGGCGGTCCTTATGGAGTCGGCGATCGCATTTCGATCAAACACACCCGCGCTATGGTTTCCGCTGCTTTAAATGGCGATTTAGAGGAAGTAGTTTTCCATCCTCATCCCATCTTTCAAGTTCTCGTCCCCGAAATTGTCCCCGGAGTTCCCAAAAAAATCCTCGACCCGCGACAAGCATGGCAAGATGGCGAATCCTACGACCTACAGGCGCGAGAATTGGCCCATCGTTTCGTGGAAAATTTCCGTCAATTTATCACTGCCTCCCAAGAAATAATTGCAGCCGGTCCAATTTGGGAATAACAACATCAAGGAATCGGTTATCAACTATCAGTTAAGGTGAGATTTTCTCAGAGTTTGATTGCCGTCGGGTGTATTGGGGCAGCCTAATACACCGGCAATATTGCTATCTATTGCCCATAGCTTGTCCGGCAAGATAACCAGTGGTCCAAGCGCTTTGAAAATTAAATCCCCCCGTGACTCCATCGATATCTAGTACCTCCCCGGCAAAATATAACCCCGGACAGATTTTACTTTCCATAGTTTTAAAATCCACTTCCTGAAGATTCACTCCCCCAGAGGTAACAAATTCCTCCTTAAACACCCCTTTTCCTTTGATTTGATATTCCCCTTGCTGTAATTCAATCATTAATCGATTGAGAGTATTTTTAGATAATTCGGCCCAGGGAGTTTCCGAGTTAACAGTCAAGTAACTTAATAAACTCTGCCAAAGACGCTTGGGTAACTGCTCAAAGGGACAATAATTAAAGAGTTTTCTTTTGGGATATTCACTTTTAGTTTGTAAGATAATTTCTCGCAATTTTTCAGGATGATAATCCTCCAACCAATTAATTATTAAAGGCATTCGGTAATGATGCTCGTGAAGTAACCGCGCTCCCCAAGCAGAAAGTTTTAAAATAGCCGGTCCACTAACTCCCCAATGGGTAATTAACAAGGGTCCGATTTGTTCTAATTTGCTTCCCCCAAGACGAACTCGCACTTTATCCACAGTAACCCCTAACAAATCTTTCAGACGAGGATCGGCAATTTGAAAGGTAAATAAAGAAGGGACAGGAGAGATTAGAGAATGACCTAAATCTTGAGCGGTGCGATAACCAAAAGGACTACTTCCCGTCGCAATTAACAGCTTATCTGCCCTAATTTGCTCATCTCTTTTTAATTCAATCAAAAAACTTTCTTCCTGTTTTTTTACCGATTTGACTGGGGAATTTAGCCTTAAATTAACCCTGGCAAAAGTCGCACTTTCCCGCAGACAATTAACAATAGTTTCAGAATTATCGGTGCTGGGAAACATTCGCCCATCCGCTTCTGTTTTGAGTTTTACCCCCCGCAATTCAAACCATTTAATAGTATCTTGGGGTTGAAACCGACTAAAAGCTCCCCGTAGTGCTTTGCCACCGTGAGGATAATAATTAACCAATTGAGAAACATCAAAACAATGATGGGTGACATTACAGCGTCCCCCTCCCGAAATCCGCACTTTCACCAGAGGTTCTTTTGCCGCTTCTAGGATAGTAACGCCAGCTTTTGGGTTAGATTCTGCCGCTTTAATTGCTCCAAAAAATCCCGCTGCACCGCCACCAATTACGACTATTTGAGTCATATATCAAGGAAAAAGTTAAGTTTAAACCGCCAAAAATCGCTGAATGACTTCTTGACTTAATTCGCTCGTGAAACCGGAAGCAACAATTCCCCCTTTTTGCATGGCGTAATATCGATCAGCTTGGCGGACAAAATGCAGGTGTTGTTCTACTAATAAAACGGCGATTCCTTTGCTGGCAACAATACGCCGCACCGCTGCTTCAATTTCGAGAATAATTGACGGTTGAATGCCTTCCGTGGGTTCATCTAAAATTAATAATTTCGGTTCCCCCACTAAGGCGCGAGCGATGGCTAATTGCTGTTGTTGTCCCCCGCTTAAATCTCCTCCCATCCGCGATAACATGGTTTTTAAAACGGGAAATAAATCAAAGATTTCTTCGGGAATTGTGGCATTTTTTCTTTTTGTCGGTAAAGCTTCTAAACCGAGAATTAAATTCTCTTTTACCGTTAAACGGGGAATAATATCCCTACCCTGCGGCACATAACCCAGTCCTAATCTGGCTCTTTGATCTGAGGTTTTATTAATCAGGTTTTGTTGCTCATAATTAATTACTCCCGCTCGCGGTTTTAAGATACCCATTAGGGTTTTTAATAGGGTAGTTTTACCCACGCCATTACGTCCGATTAAACAGACCATTTCTCCCGCATTAATGTTAAGGTCAACATTTCTTAAAATATGACTTTCTCCGTAGTAAACATTGAGATCAGATATGTGTAACATTGTCAACCCTTTTTAACTAATTTTAATTGTTTGACTTTTTATTCTTCCGAGGAACCCAGATAAACTTCAATAACTTTCGGATCATTTTGAATTTGCTCCATATTCCCCTCACATAGAACAGTTCCTTGGTGTAAAACCGTGACTTTGCGGGCAATTTGACGGACAAACTCCATATCGTGTTCAATGACAATAATTGAATGACTTTCCGCTAAATTTAATAACAAATTACCCACGTTTTCCGTTTCCTCATCGGTTAATCCTGCTACGGGTTCATCTACTAGCAGTAAATCTGGTGACTGGGCCACTAATTGTCCAATTTCTAGGCGTTGTTTTTCCCCGTGGGACAGTAAAGAAGCGGGTAAATCAGCTTTAGCAGTTAACCCGATAATTTCCAATAAACCAATAACTTTTCTGCTATCTTCTAGCGGAGGACGACCGAAAAGAGTTGAGAAAACATTTTTATTACGGTTGCTAACTAAATCGAGATTTTCTCGGACAGTTAGATTTAAATATACCCTAGGAGTTTGGAATTTGCGACCAATACCCAAACGAGCGATCGCATATTCGGGAATTTTGCGGAGATCTCGACCTTTAAATAATACCCGTCCGATGGTGGGTTGCACTTTCCCCGTAATCACATCTAAAAAAGTGGTTTTTCCCGCACCATTGGGACCGATAATCACCCGCAATTCTCCCGTATCCATACTGAAATTAAGATTATTGAGAGCTTTAAAACCCCCAAAACTAACGGTAAGATTCTCGATTTCTAAGATTTTTCCAGTCATAATTTCTAAGAGGGAGTTGGGAAGTATTTTCAGTGAACAGTGAACAGTAATCAGTGAACTGAAAACTCACATCTGATAACTGATAACTGATAACTGATAGCATAAGATCACTTATGCTCTAATTCTTCTTTTTCCAGTTGCACTTCTGGAGCTTCCTCAATACTAGGATAGGTAATCAAAGTTTTGTGGAAACCAAAATGAGTCAGCAAACGTTTAATCCCACCGAGAATACCATCGGGAAGCACTGTCACCACAATTAGGAATAATGCCCCTTGGAAAAATACCCAGACTTCTGGAAATTGTTCGCTTAAAAAAGTTTGGGCCATGCGTACTAATAAAGTACCGATAACTGCCCCCACAAGGGTAGCACGTCCCCCCACAGCCACCCAAATCACCATTTCAATGGAAAAAGCCACATCCATAGATTTAGGAGTGATAATTCCCGTTTGCACGGTATAAAGAGCGCCGGCAACACCAGCAATTGCCCCAGAAATGGCAAAAACTAACACCTTAAACCAAGTAGGATCATAACCGGAAAAACGAACCCGCACCTCATCATCGCGAATGGCGACTAATAAGCGCCCAAATCTGCCCGTAGTTAACCAACGACAGAGGAGATAAATAGCCAGTAAACAGACAATTGTGAGTAAATAAAAGGCCCCTTGAACGGAATCGGAACCCACCAGTAACCCGAAAATTGTTTGGGTATCGGTTTTTAAGCCATTAGTGCCGTTAATTAACTTTTGTTGACCGTTAAAAAAGTTAAAAAATACCAGTAAAGCCGCTTGGGTCAAAATCGAGAAATAAACCCCTTTAATACGATTGCGGAAGATTAAATAACCTAATAATGCCGCCACGATCGCTGGTACAATAATTAGGGCTAGAATTGTCAAAGGTAGGGAATAAAAAGGTTGCCAAACAAAAGGTAATTCTGTCACCCCGTAGAGAGTAAAAAATTCGGGCATTTGTCCCGGTGGTAACTGAAGATTTAGGTACATGGCAAGAGCGTAACCACCGAGGGCGAAAAAAATGCCATGACCAAGACTTAATAAACCAGTATAACCCCAGATTAAATCTATCCCCAAAGCGACAATAGCGAGGGAAAGAAATCGCCCCAATAAACGCAAGCGGAAAGCCGACAAAGCTAAGGGAAGCAACAGCGCAAAGATGACCACCAATCCAACAATAACAGCGATTTCCGTGATTAACTTTTTCTTTTCCCGTTGTCGGGATTCGTTTCTAGTGATGGTTTCGGTAATCATAATCTATAACTCGGCAGTACGTCCTTTAGGAGGAAAAATTCCCGCAGGTTTGAATTGCAAGAAAGCAATAATTAAAGCAAAAATCATCACTTTTGCCATGCTAGTGGTGGAGAAAAAGGTGAAGAAATCCGTTAGGGGTTTTAGTGCTGCCACGGAACCAAAAATCAGGGCAAAAGTTCCCGAACCAATTAAATAATTAGCCACACCAATCGCCATGGCTGCGATAATAGTTCCTAGGAGATTACCCACTCCTCCCACCACCACTACCATAAAAGTATCAACGATATAATTTTGACCCACGTTTGGACCGACGGAACCCAAGAAACTAATCGCACAACCGGCAACTCCAGCTAATCCCGAACCGAGGGCAAAAGTCAAAGCATCCACTTGATTCGTGGGAATACCTAAACAGGAACTCATCTGGCGATTTTGGGTGACGGCACGAATGCGTAAACCCCAAGAAGATTTATTTAAAAACCAATAGGTTCCTAACAAACAAATGGCAGTTAAAATGATAATAAATAGACGGGTGTAGGGCATTTGAAAACCCGGTAAAGGTAAACCTCCCCGTAACCAAACTGGAGCGGTGACATCGACGTTTCTGGCACTAAACCAGGGTCTAGCGAGAACGGGATTAAAAGATAAAAGATAGCCTAATAATCCAGCGATAGCTAGGGATAAAGGCAGGGTGATACCAATAGCTAAATTGCGAATTCTCTCCCAATCTAAGCGACGACTTAACACCGTCATTGCCCCAAAAAATAACAGACAGAAAACTATTAAACTAATTACTAATAACCCGTTGACACTTCTGACAAATTGCTGCAGAATTAAGCTGACTCCCCAAGTGGCCAGCAGCGTTTCTAGGGGTCTGCCGTACAGGAACCTAATCACCCCCCTTTCTAATAATAATCCCGCCAATCCTGACACTAAAAAAGCGATCGGTAGGGCAAATAAAACATAAGTATCAAAGAGGGGAGAACCGAAACCTTTAAAGATATTCTGCACCACAAAAGTACTGTAGGCCCCTAACATCATTAACTCACCGTGAGCGAGATTAATCACCCCCATCAGTCCGAAAACAATCGCTAGTCCTAAAGCGGCCAGCAATAGCACAGAACCGATGCTAATACCATTAAATAATCCTTCTAATAATGCTGACACTTTTCGTTATTCCTGTGCATTTTTAAGCTTTAAAAAGTGGGGTGAGCAGTAATGCCCACCTCACTCTCGTTATTGTCTGGAAAAACTCCTAAAACTAGGATTTTTCCATTTTGAACTTACCACCCTTAGCCGGATCAGTCCAGTCACAGGCAAAGCCCTTAGTTTCGGGGACAAATTGGTTCCAGGGTTGCGGATCCACCACCCCCGGAGTTGACCAAATGATGTCAAATAGACCATCATCTCTCACCTGACCAATGCGGACGGTTTTGGAGATGTGATGATTGGGGAACATTTCCACCGGTCCTTCGGGAGCATCGAATTTTTGTCCGATGGCGGCGGCGCGAACTTTGTCGAGATCATCGGCGGTTGCCGCTTTTTCCACCGCTTGCTTCCAGAGATAGACCATGATGTAGGCCGCTTCCATCGGGTCATTGGTCACGCGATCGGGACCGTATTTAGCTCGAAAAGCCGCAACAAATTTCTTGTTAGCGGGGGTATCTACGGTTTGGAAATAGTTCCAACAAGCGTACTGACCGAGGAGATATTCCTTACCAATCTGTTTAACTTCTTCCTCGGCAACACTCACCGACATGACCGGATATTTATTGGGAGTTAAACCGGCCGCTTGCAGTTGTTTAAAGAAAGCCACGTTACTATCACCGTTGAGGGTGTTGAAAATAACGCCGCCATCGGGTAAAGCTTGCTTAATTTTAGTGATAATCGGGGTAACTTCCGTGTTACCTAGGGGTAGATAGTCTTCGCCCACGGTTTCGCCACCTTTCGCCTTTAACTGCTCTTTAATGATCGTGTTGGCAGTGCGGGGGAAAACGTAGTCGGAACCGACAAGGAAGAATTTTTTCCCTTTGTTTTCCAGCAACCAAGTCACTGCTGGCTCGATCTGCTGGTTGGGGGCAGCGCCAGTGTAGAAGATATTTCTAGAACACTCTTGACCCTCGTACTGGACGGGATACCAGAGCATATGGTTTCTGGATTCAAACACGGGCAAAACCGCCTGACGACTGGCGGAAGTCCAACAACCGAAGACGGTCAAAACTTTGTCCTGATCGATCAGTTTGGTGGCTTTTTCGGTAAAAGTTGGCCAATCAGAAGCGCCATCTTCCACCACTGCCTCAATCTGTTTACCAAGAACACCACCGGCGGCATTGATTTCCTCGATCGCCAGTTTTTCCGCATCGACTACGCTGGTTTCACTGATGGCCATGGTGCCACTGAGGGAGTGCAGAATACCCACCTTAATTGTCTCTCCAGAAGTTGGGGCGGGACTAGCAGCTGGGCTAGGACTGGCCGTGGGGGTTTGGCTTTGATTGCCACCACAAGCTTTTAACAGAATACTGGTTCCCAGAGCGGCAGAACCGTACAGGAGAAATTTACGTCGTCCTAAATTTGACATGATGATCTTGAACTAACCTCGCTGACAATATTAGCTACTTCACACGGATGTTTTTGCTGAGGAGATTTTTGGGAATCTTTCTACGAATATCTGTGTGATGTTACGGCTAGGTTAGCAGATTTTTTGTAATTTTCGCTACTTTTTGGATACTTTTTGTAATTTTTGCTACTTTTTTCCAAAAAATTAATGATTTTTATGGAATTTACCTAGGGTCTGCTGAATAAAGCTAAAAACCTTACAGGAAAAGGCTTTTAGCTTGATTGAGAGTCGCTCAGGTGCCCCTGATGCTAAAATTACTCAAAACCCTTGCATCTTCTCTCCTTAGTACCAATGTATCGCAAGATTGAGCAACTGCCAACGCCACCGGACAACTTCGAGTTTCCCTCGGAGGGGAAATTATCCCCAGACAATCGTTGGGTTATCATGGCCAATCTAATTCCTTGGTCAGAATTTGAAGAAGAATATGCCCAAAACTTCTCAGAAGAAATGTACTCACCAGCCAAATCCTTTCGGAGGCCATTAGGAGCATTAATCATTAAAGAGAAGTTGGGAACAAGTGATAGAGAAACCGTCGAACAAATTAAGGAAAACCCTTA
>NZ_JADBSA010000376.1:0-25655 GCF_020246945.1 Microcystis sp. M113S1
GATTTTTTCGACTTGTTCAAAGTGGCCGTCCGGCATTCGGACACTGAAAACGGACGGGTCGAAAGTGTCAGACTTAAGCAATTAAGCGTTTTTCGCTATCTGCGTCAACCCCATTGACGCGACCACCCTAAAAAAGTGGCGTGGTGAGGAATCGCCGTCCGTTTTACGGCGGCGAGGATGTCAATCACGAAAAAGTATACCACTGTCACCTTGATCCCAAGCTCTCCAGAGCCAAGCTAGTCCGGCAGTAATGATTAAAACTTTAGTTAACCAATCTCCCCAGCGCACATATAAAGTTCTCGTATCCCGTCGATAAATTGTTTCGCTATGGATTTGATATCTATCCAGATCCGATAGCCAAAGGTGATTACCGTGGGGATCCACAAAAGCAGAATAACCTGTATTGGTAGCCCGGGCCATCCATCGATCGGTTTCGATCGCTCGCATGGTATCCTGAGCATGGTGTTGAGCGGGCATGGCGTGGCTATAATGGGCGTTATTAGAAGCGGTAATAATAAATTCGCCTCCCCTAGCAGTTTGACGGCGAAAATGTTCGGAAAAAGCCGACTCGTAACAAATGCCCACAATTATTTTACCGAAAGGGCTGTCAATAATTTGATCAGGATTTCCCTGGATTAAATGCGCTTGCAAGGGAGAAAGGCGATCAACAATTCCGCCCAAAATTTCCTGAAAAGGAACGTATTCGCCTAAAGGCACGAGAATTACTTTATCATACCGACTAATCACCTGTCCCTCGCCATCAATGGTCAAGAGACTATTGTTATAACCCTTGTCCACCTTGCCAAATGCACCTAACCAGATCGGCGTTTTTTTGGCTAAAATTGCCGAATAAATCGAGCTATTATTGACTAAGTTCTCCCAATAGTAGGGTAAGGCCGTTTCAGGAGTTAAGACGGCATCTACTCCTTGATCAGCGAGAATTTGATAACCAGAGGTGTAACCTTCGAGCGCCTTTTGAAATCCCAGGGGCGAAAGTTTAATCGTGTTGGCAATATTGCCCTGAATTACGCCAATTTTTATCCCTAAATCCCTTGACTTTTCGATCGGTTTATGGTAAACATTCCATCCCCAGAGATGGAGGCTAAAACAAATGAGGAGGGGTAAAGAGAGAAAAGCGAGATTTTGCCGCGATTGACGGATTAGGAGCAAGCTTTCGGCGATTAAACCGTTAACTGCCACAATTGCCGCCGTTACCGTCGTAAAACCCGATAATTTGCCCAATTGCAGAATCAATAAATTATGGGGACTTTGGCTATAAGCAAGGGTAGTCCACCAGAGAGGGGATTGACTCCAGAGAGATTCTAACCCACACCAGAGGGCAGTGCCGATGAAAACCCGTAGGAGGGCATCCCGAAAAGATGACTGATTAACACTTTTGTTGACATAAAACATGACTAACGTCCAAGTTAGCACGATCGCCGTTCCCCAAAAAGTAATAAACAACCAACAAAACAGGGCAATTAACAAACTCGCTAACCAGGGGACACCCATCCACGTCATCGGGTGAATTCCCGTGATCCAGAATAAAGCCAGACCATGGTAGGCAAAACCCCAGCCAAAACCGTATAAAAGCGGTTTTTTTAGGGATTTTTCCGCTAATCTCACAACAATCCACAGGGGGACGAGAGAAATCCATGCGAGTAACCACCAAGAAACCGGCGCTACTGTTAACCCCATCCCCACACCGGCCAAAATTGCCCAGAGAAAACGCACCATCTTTTACTCAAGTCAGGTTGAACTCGTCTGACCTACTAGATCAGAGTAGCTAGAGGGAAGACAAAAAACAAGAGAAATACAGAAGTTTTTCAGCACATCTACAATAGAGCAGTTAGCGAGTAAAAAAGCCCTTCCATGAGATGCTATGGCAAGCTATAGACTCAGACAAACAGGGATATGGGGAATGTCACCCTCACCCTGAAAGCCTAAACTCGGACTGAATAAGTGATTGAATACATGGATAATTTTAACCCCAAATTAACGGCTCTGGCTCTTGTCTTGAATGTTGAGGAAAATCTCGAAGATATTTTTCGGAAAATAGCTAGTATGAGCGCTCATCAATTGCAAGCGCGGCACTGTTCAATTATGTTAAGCTCTCCACAGGAATTAAAAGGGGAAATTACCGATTATCTAGAAGTTTTTGCCCATTATGATGATCTATCACCTTTGGCTGATCAAGAAATAATTAAACTCGATCAAGTTATTGCCGACAGTGTAGCGGCCACAGGGAAACCTTTACTAATTAAGGATATCACTCGATCGCCATTTTCCACTGCAGCCCCTTATCCCAAAAGATCAAATAATAATAGTTTTATCTCCGTACCGATTATCCTAAACGAGCAGGTAATCGGAGTAATTAATCTCAGTTTTCCCCTAGACAAAAAACATTTTGAACCATTAGATTTAGAAATCTTGCAGTTATTCGCTCAACAGGCTGCCCAATCCCTGCAAATTTTTCATTTGCAAGGGATATTAAAATCTCGTTTTGTGGCTATGGCAGTGACTAGAGAAATAGCAGAAATTCAGTCCGAACATTTGATCGCTGTCCCTCCTTATCCCCCGAAATTAGCCAAAATTGTCGCTAAGGCTTTTTGGTTCTTCGTTACTTGGTATGATTCTATATGGAGGCCTAAATCGACTAAATCCTGATCTGGCAAGAGATTTAATTGATTAGTTCGCTCCAGATCGCAAACAATTGACAAAAATCACAGTAATGTCTGTTTCTATAAGGGTTTCATCCCTTATAACCCTGTCCGTTGCATAAGACAAACCGAAGAGCCGGCTTTTTTTAAAGAATTAACTCAGGCCGGTTTTGGAACCCATCAAGTTATTGAGATTGCTAATGAGGTTTTGAATTTACTACAAAAGACCCTTAATAAACATAGAAATCGTCTGGAAGGAAAAGATTGAGTCCTAGTCAAGGGTTAAAATCGACTAACTTGCCACTCCGGTGCAGTCCTAAGAAGTAATTGAGATAGTTAACAGCTTAATTGTCCGTTGTTTACTGATTACCGCTGCCGTCCTGCCGTCCTAATTCATAGACACCACAGGCAACACAGGCGAGAATACCGACACTAATCGGCCAACTTTTTCCTAAACTAATCTCGATTAACCAATCGGAAAAACCGCCGAGAATGAGAAAGGGAATAATACTAAAGATAGAGGCATAAAAAGCATTTTGGGATTCTCTGGCGACGCGAGTTTTTTCAAACTCCTCTAGGGAAGTATAGAGGAAACGCTCGGCAAAATTAAACCAGCCATAGAAAATTTCTATAAACCAATTTCGCACCCCAGCTAACCCCAGATACAATGCTAAAGACCAGAGACAGCTACCGGCAATAAAGGCCGGGGAAATATTGATAGTGAAGGGCAGAAAGTCGATTACCATAAATGAGAGCCACAGAAGTGGTAAATTTGAGCGAGCGGCTTGATCGATCTTAACAAGTCTTGACCCTTGCACCAAAAAGTTGACATCCTCACCGCCGGGGCCGGACGGTGATTTCCAAACCTGACGATTTGGGTTTCTGCTTGGGGTTCCTTACCGGGTTTCGCAGCTGCCTTGACAGATTTACCCCCCTCTGGTCAACAGGTCGCCACCAAGACTGGGAAAATGGGAAAATGGCGAAATTCAACTCAAACCCCTTCGCTGATTTCTCTGTGTTCTGACATGGAGAGCTTTATTTTCAACTAATCTTACACCGCCCAAGGTGCGCCGCAATAGCGACTCTTGTTCTGCTGTTGGGTAAAATCGGTAGCGATAGGCTTTCCCCATACCTGACGTTCTGGCATATATCTTGTAAATGCGCTAGTATTTAACAGTAAATCCAACCTAGAACGGCGGGGTTTCAGACCCAATTTTTTTGATGAAAAGTTTTTTTAAGAAACCTTATCGGTTAGGAATTTTGATGCTTGTATCGACAAGTTTAATGGCCTGTAGTGCCTTGTATAGCTCTTTTGCGGAACTCGGATCATCTTTCTCTCCCTCTCCTTCTCCCTCTCCCTCTCCTTTAGATGCGGCAACTTTACTTGTTTTAGAGAATAAAATCTATCAACAGGTCAATCGCTATCGTCAATCTCGTAATTTATCTCCCCTACTGTTAAATCGAGCAATTTCGCAACAGGCAAGATTACATAGCCAACGTATGGCCGCGGGTTTAGTTCCTTTTAGTCATCAAGATTTTGACAAAAGAGCGCAAACTATTGGTGTTTCGGTTCCCTATCAAGCGGTGGGGGAAAATGTGGCAGTTAATCAAGGTTATGATGACCCGGTAATGATTGCTGTGGATGGCTGGATTAAAAGTCAAGGTCATCGGGAAAATATGGAGGGAGATTTTGATAGTACCGGGATTGGAGTAGCGACGGATAATCAAGGCAAGTTATACTTTACTCAAATATTTTTAAAACGTCAATCCGCTCCCGTTTCTACTAATCCTCTTAGCTACGATCCTATCCAGAATCAATCTTTTTTAATCACCCTCGAACAAAACACTAATTATCAAGTTAATCGCTACCGAATTTCTCAAAATTTACCGCCCCTACGTCTCGATGCTCGTATTAGTCATGAAGCTCGCTTATTTAGTCAAAAAATGTCCCATAAACAGGCTCCTTTTAGTCATGATGGTTTTGAGGGAAGAGTCAAGGCAGTACAAAGGAAGATTCCTTTAGAAAAAATGGGCGAAAATTTGGCTTTTATGAAGGGATATCCTGACCCCGTTAGCGTTGCCGTCAAGGGTTGGATTAATAGCCCCGGCCATCAAAAAAATATGGTTGGTGATTATAATCTCACCGGTATCGGTATCGCTAAAAATAATGTTGGCGAATATTATTTTACACAACTTTTTGTTAAAAAGCGTTGACAAAATCCCCCCAATGATATTTTAATTTAATTACCAGTTTTTAACATCAGTTATCAGTTATCAGTTATCAGTTATCAGATTTTAGTTTTCAGTGGACAGTCTTAAGTGAGGAGTATTAAATGGCATTAACAGTGCTGTCTTTTTACTGATTACTGTTTACTGTTTCCTGATCACTGAAAAAAGCTCTCCTAACCCCTAACTATATGAACTTAGACAATTTTCAAGTGTGCGATCGAGATTTAAGCGATGACCTATTATCCCGTTATTTAGGGGTTAATTCGATCGCTGTAGATACAGAAACTATGGGATTAATTCCAGGGCGCGATCGACTGTGTTTAATTCAACTCTGTGATCCCAGTGGTTTTGTCACCGCTATTCGGGTTTTTAGGGGGCAAACAGAGGCTCCTAATCTGAAAAAGGTCATGGAGGATGAGCAGATAGAAAAAGTCTTTCATTTCGCCCGTTTTGATGTGGCTCAATTGTCCCAAACTTTTGCCATTGCCACTCAACCGATTTTCTGTACCAAAATCGCCAGTAAACTGGCTCGGACTTATACCAGCAGTCACGGTTTAAAAAGCCTCGTGCAGGAATTGGAAGGGATAGAATTAGACAAAACCGCTCAGAGTTCTGATTGGGGAAATGCCGCTAATCTTACCCCAAAACAACTGAGTTATGCTGCTAACGATGTGCGCTATTTATTGTCAGTGCGAGATAAATTAATTGTGATGCTGCAAAGAGAAGAAAGATGGGAATTAGCCCAAAAATGCTTTAGTTGTATCCCCATCTTCACCGCTTTAGATTTACAGCAATACAAAGATATATTTGAGCATTAGTCGGCAAAAGTTACAGCCTATATTTTGCCAATAATACCAAATCGGTTTTTAATAGTATGATTGACTCCCAATCGAACCTTAAAAACCCAGTTATGGATTATTTCTCCCCACTCCCCACTTCCCCACTTCCCCATTTCCCCCCGCAACGCGCACGAAGTGGTCTCCCCACTCCCCTCACTGATTACCGACAACTGAAAATGCTCTCTACTGCCAAAAGCTGCCAAGATCACAAAAAAGACCGCTATGATCGAAAATAGAAATCATCGTCATTGGTAGAGAATAGGTAAAAAATCTATGACATCTTATGCGGCCTCCTCTGCACGAGCCGAAATGAGCGAACTTCGGCGCCTAAAAACCCTACTACCGCCAGAATTACAAAGTTGGGTAACGGTAGAAGGTTCCACAGAGGTTAACCCCCCCCTGATCCGTTGTGAAGAAATTGGCAGAGATGAGGTAGAAATTCAGATAGATTTAGCCAAATGGGAAAATTTAGCCATCGATCAGCGTAATCTGCTCTTTTGGCATGAAGTCGCCAGGATTCAAAATGATAGTATTCCCCGGGAAGGCTGGGAAATGGCCGCCCTCGCTATTGGCTTAGGTGGTGCAGTGGGGGAATTATGGGTACAGGATGGGTTATTATTGCTTTTGGCTATGGGATTATGTGGGATTTCCGGTTATCGTCTCTGGCGAAAAAATAATGGCGATAAAATTCTCAAAGAAGCGATCGAAGCTGATGAAAAAGCGATCGCCCTAGCCACCCGTTTCGGTTATTCTCTCCCCAACGCCTACAAGAGCCTAGGCAGTGCCTTTAAAACCCTAATTGAACAAACCCCTAACCGTCGTCTGCGTAAGCGTTATGAGACCCGTTTAGATGCCCTGAGAAAGGGTGCAGCCAAAGCGAAGGCCCAAACCCAAGGCCGTCCGCCCCTAGGTGAGATTCGTTAGCCGATAATCACAGGTAATCTCTGACATTACCCATTGGTATTTGCGGAAAAGTGTAGTAAACATTTAAGTAGGTCATCAGGCCTTGTTCATCTATCAAACCACCTCTTTGTGTCGATGACTTCCCAAATTCCTGAAACACGTTTTCTGATCATTCCGATGGAGTATCCGGTTTTGCGGATGCCGGATCGCTTGACTGTCTTGGAAGCAGTACAGTTCAAGGATTTGTTTCACCATCTCATCGCCCAAACACCCACTCCCGAAAAAGTCATTCTGGATCTGAATGCCACTCAATTTATGGATAGTAGTGGTGTGGGTGCTTTAGTCCATAATCTCAAAGCGGCCAGGGCAGAAAATATCGAGTTAGTGCTGGCTAACGTCCATCCCCCAGTGATGGGGGTTTTATCGATTACGGGACTAGATCAATTATTCACTTTCCAAACCTCCCCCCTAGCAGCCCAAGAAAAGAGCTTTACTGCCAATGAAAACCATCTACCGGAAACCCATCCCTCGATTCGCAGTTGGTTAAAGCGCGGTCTTGACATTGTTGGTGGGATCGTGGGTTTATTAATCACGGGGGTTATTTTTGTCCCCATTGCTATCGCTATTAAGTTAGACAGTCCCGGTCCAATTTTTTTCAGTCAAACCCGCTGCGGTTGGTTGGGAAAGGAATTTAAAATTCTTAAGTTTCGTTCCATGTGTGTGGATGCAGAAGCACTCAAGGATAAAATCCCCAATCAAGCGGAGGGAGCTTTTTTTAAAAATAAAAATGATCCCCGGATTACCCGGGTAGGAAAATTTTTACGTCGCACCAGTTTAGACGAATTGCCCCAGTTTTGGAATGTGATCACCGGTGAAATGAGTCTTGTTGGCACTCGTCCTCCCACCCCCGATGAGGTGGAACGCTACGATGTTCCCCAATGGCAACGTTTAGATGTAAAACCAGGTATGACCGGGGAATGGCAGGTGAATGGTCGCTCTCAGGTGCGTAATTTTGAAGAGGTAATTCAACTAGATTTGCGCTATCAAGAAAATTGGAGTTTAGGCTACGATCTACAACTGATTTTTAAAACAATTTTGATTCTCTTTCAAAAAAACAGTGGTGCCTTCTGAAGTCTTAAATTCCCCTTCTTTCCCCCTCCAATTCCATCTACAAGTCCAGACGGAATTGGCAGCTTTAATCCCAGTCCTACAATGGTTTGAATCTCACGGCCGCTCTTTTCTACCCGACTCGGTACTTTGGCAGTGTAAGGTGGCTTTAGCAGAAGGATTTACTAATACTGTCCGTTACGCTCACCAACATTTACCACCGACCACACCGATCGATCTAGAATTAACTTTACAGTCCCATTCTCTAGAAATAAAAATATGGGATCACGGTCAACCTTTTGATCTGCAAGCAAAACTTGATTCTCTACAGCAACATCCCGTCGCACCTTTGGAAATGGAAGGCGATCGAGGATTAATTTTTATGCGTTCTTTTACTGATACTTTACAATATATCCGCACTGCCAGAGGGAGAAATTGTTTAATTCTCCAGAAAAGTTTTTAAGCTAATTTATCCCTTGCTAGAAACTCTGTCCATGACACAGGTTTCCAGACGAGAAAAAAGAATTATGCCACCACCCACACCCCAGACAAGGGTGGGGAGATGTCCGCAGGGTGCTTTGAGAGAGAAAGTAATTTGATCGTAGTATAACCACTTGTTATTAACTTGCCAACCGACTTTTGCTCCAAAAGCGTTCCATTTTTGTTGATCATAATTGCCGCTTCCTCCCAAACTTTCATAGATTATTTTCTGAACAGATATACCGAATTTTCCCTGACTATATTTTAACCAGAGTTGATTGATAGTGGCTAAATCTTCACAGGGAAAGTTATCTATGTCTTCTATCTTCAGATATTTTTCTTTAGTTCGATCGGCAACTTTTAAGAATAAATTAGCCGTTTCTTGATCTGCCTCTTGCCATTTTTCTCGCGCTAATAAATCCCGTAGGTTAGTGTAATCAATTACCTTAGCACTTTTGAGGTTAATTTCCTCCCTGGTGGCGGCTGGAAAAACTGGCAAAACCGTTTCTTGAATTGTATTCTGTGATCGGGGTTTTGGCGGAATCACGACGGCTAATTTTACTGCTAACTCTTGCAGGACTTCCCCGGCTGATTGATAACGTTTTTTGGTGCCAAATTCAATTAATTTATCTAAAATTTTACCTAATTCAACACTAACAGGATTATTAATCAGGTGCTGGATCCATACCCATTCATGTTCACTCACATCGAATAATTCAAAGGGAGATATTCCCGTTAATAAATAGATACAAGTGACTCCCAAACTATATAAATCACTGCTATTAATCGCTTTGCCATTGCTTTGTTCTGGGGCGATATATCCCGCCGAACCGATCACTGTTCCTGTCAGGGAAAGATTAGCAACATTCATAAATTTAGAGGCACCGAAATCAACTAAAATTATTTTATTATCGCTGTGTCTCCTAATTATATTAGCTGGTTTAATATCCCGATGAATGACTCTTTTAGCATGGATAAAATCAAGAATTGGCAAAATTTCTAATAAAAGATGTTTGATCTTTTCCTCATTGAAAACTCCCTCGCTTTGTAATTCTTGTTCTAGATTTTCTCCCTCAATATATTCTTGAACAAGATATTGTCGCCCATCATTGCTGGTAAAATAGGCATAGAGGGAGGGAATTTGTGGGTGTTGACCGAGATTATCTAAACTAATCGCTTCTTCTTTAAATAATTCCGCCGCTTTCTTGAGAGCATTACTGCCTTGAGCGCTAGGAAAAAATTGTTTAATCACACAATAAGGTTTAGAAGGTTTATCCTCATCAATTGCTTGAAAAGTTTTACCGAAACCTCCTTGACCAATTAATTTTATAGCACGATAACGATCTTTTAGTAATAATTGAAAGCAACATTTTTGACAGAATTTATCTGTAGGATCATTGTTATATAGACAATCGGGATTAAGACATAAACTCATGGCTTGTTTAAACAGGGATAGGTAAAATGTTTCAGTGAGCAGTAAACAGTAAACAGGTATAAAGATAAAGATAACTAACTAATTAACTTAAAACTTACATCTGATAACTTAAAACTTACATCTGATAACTGATAACTGATAACTGATAACTGATAACTGATAACTGATAGCTAAATCGAGGTTTCTTCCTCTAGCCAAATTTCTGGCTGTTGATTTAATAAAAGCTGGGCTGCCTCTAACATATCATCGACAATATCGCGCAAATCTGTCTTATTATCGATATAAGCTTTTAACGCTTCCATAGGATCTAATTGATTACCCACCCCTAATTCCGGTAAACGGGGACGGGTTAATTGACTAATTAACTCAGCCCGAATACTATAACTATGGGCAGTTTTTAATGCTTCGTCAAGCTGATTGGTGTTGATTAGTTCTAATTGTTCACTGCGAATTTTATAAACTAAGCGGATAACTGCTTCCTGAATATCGTGTTTTTTGAGAGCTTTCAGCAATTCTTTTTGGGGGTTTTCTGCCTCGGAAACATCCACTTCGATGGAACGGAAAGGACGCACGGGTAAAGGACAAAATTCCCATTTAACCTCTCCTTTAGCCACTTCTATTAAAACATAGCCCTTATCTTCTTTTTCCTCGCTAAAATCCACTCGATCGATGCTCCCGGGATAGATAATGGGCGGATCATTGCTAGGATTAAGATTTTGGTGTTTGTGAACATGGCCGAGGGCAACATACTCGAATTGTGGACGATTTAGCAGCGATAAAGGTACGGTAAAACCTTTACCAACCGCTAAAAATCTTTCTGCTCCTAAACTAGCTCGATCGGCCATTAAATGGGCTAATAAAACTGTTGGTAAACTTGTATCTAATTGGCGAATTTCTCCTTCTAAAACTGGTTCCAAACGGTTAATTAATAATTCATTTACCCCACTCAAGGATAAACCCTCGGTTTCGGGACGGGTTAAGAGAGTGGCGCGGGTTAACCAAGGTAAAGTAATTACTTGGATATCGCCGTTGCGGGTGGTGATGCGATGGGTGGTCAGGCGATCGCCAACAATAAACCCCGGCACCGCTAGGGTACGATAGATGGAGAGACTGACACCGCCATTACCCTGAGAATGTTGATCGTGATTACCCACTAATAACACCGTCGGGATATCAGCATCGGCAAGACGACGGAATTGACTGGCAAAAGCTTCGTGAACAAAAGGAGGAGGAGTGGCATCGGGAAAGGCATCTCCCCCAAAAAGCACTAGATCCACAGGGGAGGCAATAGCCCGATCGATACAGAGGCTCAAACTGCCCATAAAATCCTCTAAACGCGTGTTTAATCCCGTTTTTGGGTTTAAACGCCCATGGGAAAAACCACTCCCCATGTGAATATCCGATAAGTGCAGTATTTTAATCATAGTAAAGAAAAAACAGGCGCAATTAAGTACACCTGTTCAGGATTATTTTCCTAATTTTTTATCGCCATCTTGACGACGGCGATCACGCCATTCTGTAGTCGTCAGGTAGAGAATGCCACCACTAACGACAACGAGGAGAATTAAGGCGACTAGAAAGAGAGTGTTAAGAATCAGGGATGTTTCCATGGTATCTATAGATTACCTAGAAACCGTTACGACCCCAAACCACCATGGCGATCGACCAAGTGAAAAGGGCGAGAATGCTAACCCAACCAAGTGTCAAAATATCCATAATTGCCTTTGTTAAACGAAATACTTAGGAGTTGACACTCTCCGCCCTAAAAGTGCGGAGATTCTTGGGCTGAATCTTGCCGCTACTAGCAGAGCTAATTTTGGTCTTACAGTTTCATGTCTAGTCCGACTACACCTACAAGGTAAGCACTCTTAAAGACTACTCCCCAAGCGTAAATTTCTGTGTGTCCCACAGTATTTAATTGTTTTTCGCTCTTACCATGTGGACTTAGGATGAAAGCTTTTGTACCAGTGATGGTTAGAGATTTAGGGATTACGGAGTGTCGCTTGTTTCCTGCGTTCCCAAAGTCAACGACTCAATTTAATGCTAACATAAAGTCGCCCTAAAGGGCGAGGTTTTCAACCCAAATTTTCGATAATACTTCATCAGTGACTCCGTTTTAGAGAGGCGATCGTGCAAATTACGCTCAAGGAAAGAATCGAATCCATACAGGTGGGGAGTATCTCGGCGCTGGCTTTCCTGGTTCCCTATCTGCTATTTTTAATTGTCGATCGAGTATTTTTAGGGGAATCGATCACAGTAATTGGCACTTTTGTCAAGATATCAGGGGCGATAATTAGCGGATTTCTCTTTGGTGTCACCTATCGTTATGTCGTCCGTAACGATGATAATCCCCATCTCAAAGATGGTACAGTGGCAGCTTTTGCCCTAGTCCGCGGCCTAGTTCCCCTACAATTATCCACAGACTTGATCGCCGACAGTGGGCGCTTAAGTCTCTTTCTGGGAGAGAGCTTTATCTGTTTTTTATCCTCTCGTCTGCTGTTAGAGTTGACTAAGCTGCGTCAATAATCGACTCAGTTATCAGTTATCAGTCATCAGTTATCAGGTGCGAGTTTTCAGTGAATAGTATTAAGGGACAAGCTCGGAGCTGCTTTTTTACTGTTTACTGATCACTGTTTACTGATCACTGTTTACTGATTACTGATCACTGAAACATCACCCCACACCCTATGGCTATTTGTATTCCCGTTAATTTACCCGATCGCTCCTATAATATTCTGATCGAGAAGGGCAGTTTAGCCAATCTCGGTGCAGAAATGAGCCAGTTAAGCTTAGGTAAAAAGGTTTTATTGGTTTCTAATCCCGAAATTTTTGAGTACTACGGGCAAATAGCGGTTAATTCCCTAGAAAAAGGGGGATTTACCGTTTCTACTCATCTGATCCCCGCTGGCGAAAATTATAAAACCCTCGATTCGATCGCCGAAGTTTATGATAGCACCCTCGCTCACCGGTTGGAACGTTCCTCGACTATGGTTGCCCTCGGTGGTGGTGTGATCGGGGATATGACGGGATTTGCGGCAGCCACATGGTTACGGGGTGTTAATTTTGTCCAAGTTCCCACCACCCTGTTAGCGATGGTGGATGCTTCCATCGGGGGTAAAACTGGTGTCAATCATCCCCAGGGCAAAAATCTGATCGGGGCGTTTTATCAACCGAAATTAGTTCTGATCGATCCTAGCGTCCTTAAAAGCCTACCGGTGCGAGAATTTCGGGCAGGAATGGCAGAAGTGATTAAATATGGTGTAATTTGGGATGCTGAGTTATTTAAACAGTTAGAAGACTCGGACAATTTAGCCAGTTTTTCTCAGATCGATGGCCAGCTATTGCAAACAATTATTACAAAATCTTGCCAAGCTAAAGCAGATGTGGTAAGTAAAGACGAAAAAGAAGCGGGTTTGCGGGCGATCTTAAACTATGGTCACACGATCGCCCACGGCATTGAAAGTTTAACCGGATATACTAAGATTAACCACGGGGAAGCGGTGGCGATGGGGATGGTGGCAGCAGGAGCGATCGCTGTTAAACTGGGAATGTGGACGGAAGCGGAAAATCAACGACAAACGGCGTTAATTGCCAAATCTGGCTTAGAAACACAAATTCCGCCCTTAAACCCCGACCAGATGATCGAGACGCTTACTGCCGATAAAAAGGTGAAAGATGGCAAGGTTAGATTTATTTTACCAACGGCGATCGGCCAAGTCACCATCAGCGATCGAGTTACTCCCTCCATGGTGCGCGAGGTGTTATCCCCAACCAAATCCGGGCAATAGACGTTTTTTCAATTAAGGAATGCTCCCAATATGACGACTGACTCAATACAAGTTACTGCTGAAGAAATTGCCCAGTTTCGCGCTGAATTGGCGGATAATCCTCAAGCACTTGCGGATCTTGACATGATTGATCGATGTGACGGCGATTTGGAGTACGCTGCTATTCGATTAGTAAGGCGTTCAAATATTGATATAGTGAGGGCAGAGGGCGAAAGTTTTTGGCAACAAGCTATCACCCAGGCACGTCAATTAATATGTCATGATCATATTAGACAAGATATTGCTCCTAATATATTAGGTGGATTGGTTGGGTTATTTATTACTTCTGGTAATCCAATTCTTGAAGTTGTGGCAACTACTTTAGCCATTTATATTGTCAAGAAAAGATTAGACAATTTTTGTAGTTAGTTTAGATACCTGCTGCGGTAAAAGCCGCCCAATAAAAAGGGTTATTAAAAAGCTTATAATTAAGTTCAAACCCTTTTATTCTAATTTGTTCATCTTCGATCATATCTATCAATCGCTTAAATTCTTCTGTTGTTAATTTTTGTTGCATTAGCTTGACAATTTCTTGACAACTATTCAATTGATTGAGATATTCTTGTACGGTCAAATTCTGTAACCAGTTTTGAGCTTGTTTTAAAGCAACTGGTACAGAAATATTCATATTAGCATCAAATAAAATCTCATATAATTTAATCATCAAGAAGGAGGTTGATAGGTCATTAACTGTCCATAAACTACTGACAACGCTGGGACTTCCTGCAAACAGAAACCCACTGGGTAAACCGATATATTCATCGCTGATGTTTAAATCAATAACGCCAGTTTCACAAGCGGCAAGGGTGACAAGGCGACATTGATTCAAGCGCAGTTCAAAGATTTCGCCTAATGTTAAGGGTTCCTTATTGGCTAATAATAAAGCAGATTCTAGGGGATTATTGCGGTTAAAGCCTCCGTGACAAGAGAAGTGATAACAATGACTATCTGAGGCTTTAAGATGGGTGGTAACAGTGTCTTTTGTGGCGTTGTCTTTGGCGATAACTTGAGGTTCAGTAAAGAAAGTTGAGAGGATATTAACTTCTAGGTCGGTGTAAAATAAGTCTTTGGTGGGGTTTTGAATGGCGAACAGTTTATTAAAGTCGGAATGGTGAGAAGTTTGGGAGATTTTTTGCAAGATTTGACAACTAGGGGCATATTGTACACCCTTGGGAAATAAATCTTGTAATTCTGATCCCCCCGTTGCCGACTCCCCCCTTTTTAAGGGGAGTTGGGGGGGATCAACAGGTAAGGCGTGTAAGGGTAAAATATGTAGAAACAAATGGGGGATAATAATTAAGCGTTGACAAGTATCGGGAATAAGGGCAAGAATAGCATTAATATGCAGAGTATCAGCAAAAGTCTGTAAGAGGTTAGACAGTTGATTTCTCCATTCTTTCTTGCGATTGTCGGAGTAGTAAAGTCGTCGATAATTATTGAAGGTATCAAAGAATTGATTTTGATCATCCTCGGAAGATTGCCAAACTTTAATCTCTCCCTCAGCAGACACCACAAAAGCGAGTATTTTCTCCTCTGTAATCCACCATTGCAGCAGACAAGTTTCAGCATCAGTTAAAGCCTGAATCTCTGTAAATGGGATCGGCTCAACTTTTTGAGTGAGGCTAAAGAGAGTATCTTTAATTTCTCTTGCAATAAAATTATCTAAATCTTGTTGATATTCCCTCAGATAACTGTGATCTTGAACGTAGGGAGTTAGGTTATCACTACGCTTTAGATTCTGGTTAATGCTTTGATGGTGTAAGCGAATTTGTTCATTAACAACTCGTTGTTTTAATTCATTTAATTGGGCGATGATTTCTTGACTAACCCCTTGGGGATGTAGATTTTTCTGGGTCATTAATTCCACCAGATTACGCCCTTTACTGCGTTCGATATATTCTAATGCTTTCTCTGGCTGATTGAGGTTAAGATGGGCTTGCACAATACCATAAAAAACATCAATAGCACTGGATAAAACTTCTTGACGATCTTGGGGATTTAATGCTTCTAAGCGAGCATTTTCGACAGCTTCAATGGCGATATGATAAGCTTCTGTGGCGGGTTGCCATTGTTTTTCGTTGTAGTGTAGGTTGGCTAAATTGCGGGCAGTTAATAAACAATTTAAGGGATTATCTTCTTTAGTCCAGATTTTTAAAGCATTATGATAATAGGCGATCGCTTGTTCGAGATTCTCTGCTTTATCCCCTCTGATTCTGTCTGAGTAAGCAAGAGCCAGATTATTCTGTGTAGCAGCCCAATCTTGGGGAAAAGCCTCAAAAGTCCTCACTTTCAAGGCTTCATTGTAAGATGTGATCGCCCTTTCTAAATTATCAGCTTTCTCTCCTCTCATTCTGTCTGAGTAAGCAGAAGCGAGATTATTCTGTGTAGCTGCCCATTCGTAAGAAAAATCCTGCATGGTATAAACTTCCAGAGCTTTTTTTACACAAGATATTGCAATCTCTAAGTTTTCTGATTTCTCTCCTGTAATTCTATTTTTATAGGCTAGTGCTAAATTATTTTGTATTCTTGCCCATTCATACGGAGAATCTTCAATTGTTGTAATTTTCAAAGATTTTGAATACAAATTTATGGACTGTTCTAAATTTTGTGCTTTATCTCCTTTAATTCTGTAAAGATAAGCATTTGCTAAATTATTTTGTATAGTTGCCCATTCATAAGAAAAATCTTCAGATGTATAGATTTTTAATATTTCTCTGTAAATACTGATTGCTTGATCCAGATTCTCAGCTTTGTTTCCTCTTATTCTTTCTACATAAGCAATCGCTAAATTATTTTGAGTTGTAGCCCATTCTTGGGGAAAATCTTCAAATGTTCTTACTTTTAATGATTCTTTATATAAATTAATTGCTACTTCCCAGTTTTTAGCCTTATCCCCTTTTATTCTATCTGCATAGGCTGATGCCAAACTATTTTGAATTGCAGCCCATTCTTGAGAAAAAGCTTCAAAAGTCCAGACTGTTAAGACTTTTTCATAAAAATTAATCGCTTTTTCTAAGTTATCAGCCTTATTTCCTTTGATTCTAAGACAATATGAAATTGCAAGATATTTATTAGTTATAGCCCACTCATTAGGAAAATCATGATAGGTAAAAAGTTGAAAAGCTATTTGATAAGCTTTGATCCCTATTTCTTGGTTTATTGAAATATCGCCAAGAGTGAATTTTTGAATAATAACGCCAAAATTAACCAGAACAGTACCTGAAGCAAGTTTTTCTTGCTTATCTCCAATGATACTTAAAAGAAGATTTATATAATTATCAAAACTTTCAGTTAAATTCTCATTTAATTTATCTAAATTTTTACTCAAGAAAGGATAAATTACTTGCGGGCTAGGATTATCATTGACTTTCTTTAATATTTCCATTAAAAACAATAAGCTTGAGTCATCATAAGATATATCATTTATGTCAGGAGTGTTTTTTACTAAACCTACAACCTGTGCAATCTTTCTAATTCTTGAAAATACCCACTGCATTTTATTGAATCTCCTAATTTCTCTAACTTTTGCGCTACTTCTATCAAACCCCGATCCAATAATTCTTGATTTTCCCGTAATATTCGGGATTCATCGCCATCATTACAGGATAATAATTGATTAACGAGGTTTAGATAAGCTCGGGTGCGTTGTTCGTTCATGGGTTGAGAGAGGGTTGAACAGGATTATTCTTGATTATATTGAAAAAAAAGGAATTTTGCCTAAATCATGAATCATTTAAGAATCTCAATGTTAAGATAAAATGAGAAAACTAACTAGGATAAATACCATCATGACAACACCAACTCAACAAATGCAATTTCAACCGATTTTTGTTGAAGGGGATGAAACCGAAATTATTCCTCCTGAAGACATTGCCGAAAGTGACGCAGCTTGGCAAGATTATTTAACAGGAAAAGATCAGGGAATCTCTTTAGAAGAACTTGAACAAGACTTATGGGGAGAAAACCTTGAGTGAGTGGCGTTTTCTTATTTTAAAACCTGCCCAACGCTATCTAAAACGGTTGTCTAAAACTGATCAAGAGCGTATTATTAAAGGATTGAAATCTTTATTAACCAACTCTGAAAATGCGGATATTAAGCCCCTTAAAGGAAGACCAGAATTAAGATTATGAATAGGAGATTATCGCTGTTTATTTTTTATAGATCAAGAAAATCGAATTTATATTATTACTCAGATTGGTACTCGCGGAGATATTTACAAAAAATAAAATAAATCTTTCACTCTATCCCCTATCAACTCCTAATTTTCCTGTAATATTCTGGATTCATCGCCATCATTGCAGGATAATAGCTGATTAATGAGGTTTAGATAAGCTTGGGTGCGTTGTTTGTTCATTGTCTGTACTATGATTTTTGTGATTATATTTATGATTGAGGAAAGGGAAGAATAATATAGCGAATTATTGTTCCGAGTAAAGCCGTTCCCAAGATTCCAATTAACGTCCAAATTTGTGCCTTTTGAGAGCCTTTTATTTCCTTTGTATCATCTTTTAAACTTTCAATATCTTTTTCTAAACCATCGACTTTTTCCTCTAATCTAGCTTGTCCAATTTCTAGACTATTCAGACGATTATCAAGTTTTTCTAGTTTCTGATTAATTTCACCTAAAATTTCTTTGAGATCTTGTTCAATCGTAATTGACATCTGATGATTCTCCTGATAATGATGGTTATCAGTATTATTGTATATTTTGTCTCAAGTGCTTGTCAACGATTACGCCTCATTTTCCCTTCCTGCTTCCCTGTATTGTTGCGCTACGGCTACCATTACCTCAACCAACCCCCGATCCAACAATTCCTGATTTTTCTGTAATATTTGGGGTTCATCGCCTTCATTACAGGTTAATAATTGATTAATGAGGTTTAGGTAAGCTTGGGTGAGTTGTTCATTCATAGCGTTGTAAATGGTGACGGTTAATTCAGTTATAAGCGATTCATCGGCAATCATCAAGAGTTGGGGATTGGTGGTAAGGTTGTCAGAAAAGCGATCGCGCTGTAAGTTACAATTACGATAATTAAGCAACTTCAAGTTCATAATGTAAAACAAGTAACTCATCTTCTTTTAAAAGAGCTATAGCATATTCCCGTCCTTGATTATCAGAAAATTCCACCAAATATTGCTTTTCTCCGTTTCGTTCATATACTTCCACTACCGTTCCAACTTGTCCACTTGGTAAGCTTTCTATAGACTCATATTCTGGTTCAACTAAAGTTAATCTTTCCTTAGTAACAGGATTGGTAATAGCCACAGTATCTAAAATTAAAATATTTTTCATATATTGTCACCTAATAAATGCAGAAATAAGACGAGGATTAGAATTAGTCGAAGTGAGTTCCCAAATAGTCCGAAGTTGCATTCCTTGCCGATCTGGTATAGTCCAATCTACCTTAAACTGTTGACCAAATTCTGTCTGTGCTTGCTGAACGACTTCACCTTCAATTGCTGCTAGTTGAATCATTGATAGTAATAATTCAGCATTTTCTTGAGTTATTCCTAAACGGGACTTGAAAACTCTAGCTTTGTTTTTACCGCTAGAATGTTCTGGATTTAAACAATAGTTGATTAACTTTTCCATAGCAATTTCTGCCTGTTCTCCGTTAGGTAATTTCATGTCTTTACAGTATCATTTGAACTAAGTTGCCTGAGGACTATGATTAAGGATTACCTGAAATAACGAATCTACCAACTGCTACTAAAAAACCTCCCACCGCAGTAATTAAAATACCAATTAGTGTCCAAATTTGCGCTTGTTGTGATCTTTTAATTTCTTTGACATCTTCCTTAACAGAATTTATTTCTCCTCTTACAGAATTTATTTCTCCTCTTACAGAATTTATTTCTACTTTTAATACTTGTCTTTCGCCTTTAGCTTCTGTTAGCTGAATTTTTATATCTGTAACATCTTTTTGGACATTTTCTAGTTTTTGACTAATTTCTGTTAGAATTTTTTCAAGACTTTGTTCAATCATCACTGACATTTATTTTCTCCCCTAATCAGAAAGATTATTAATCATTATAGTCGATATTCAGAGAACTATTATCCTTCCTGCATCCCTGAATTTCGAGGCACTTACTGCCGATAAAAAGGTCAAAGATGGCAAAGATTAGATTTATTTTACCCACGGCGATCGGGAAAGTAACCATCAGCGATCGAGTTACCTCCCCCATGGTAAGAGAAGTTTTACCCCCAACCAAATCCGGGCAATAGACGTTTTTTCAATTGTTGCATCGCTTGTTCCGTAACATCCCGGTATTTTAAATCTCCCACGAGAATACGTCCCATCAGTTGACCGGCGATCGGGCGTTTAACGGCGATATTATAGGCGATTTGGGTAAATTGATAGAATAAACCGGCTAATTTGGCCGCTAAAGCCATATCTTCCCCCCATTCTTCCCGAATTATCCGACTATAGTTCGCTAAAGCGCGATTATCCCCGGCTAAAGCTCGATCGATCGCCTCGGCTGCCTTAACTCCCGTCAAAATTGCCGGACGGATACCCTCACCGATAAGAGGATCGAGAATCCCCGCCGCTTCTCCTGTAATTAAGGCATTTTGGGCGTGTAGCGGTTGATTTCCGTTCCAAAGGGCTAAAGCATACTCACTATAGCGATAATCCTGTAAATTCCAGCCCTTTTGACGGGCATAATTTAACAGTTGTTTTTTCAGATCCTCGGATTTGATGCTGCCCTTAAAACAACCACCGCTAATTGTGTAACCATTAGACTTGGGAAAAGCCCAGATATAACCATTTCTTAGGGAACCAAAATCAAAAAAAGCTTTTTGGGGTGGAATAGTCGCTTCTGCGTTAGTAATTTCCAGAGCAGCACCGATCGCTTCGTTTTTCGCCGGTAATCCCAACCAGCGACTGGTATTGCCCCTAACACCATCGGCAGCAATCAGATATTTACCTGAAAATGTTCCTTGGGATGTGGTAACTTGCCAGTGATCTTGGATGAATTTGATCTGGGTAACTTCGCTGTTATCTTGGATGGTTGCCCCGACTGCGATCGCCTGTTGCCCTAAAAAATCATCGAAACGATCCCTTTGTACCATCCACATCGGTTCTAGCATATTTAACTTAGTGGTGGCGGCATCCCCCTGTTTCCAAGTAAACTCCACTTGGGTGACGGTATTCTCGATCACGGGGGTAAAGTCAAAATCAAACCATTGCTTAATTGCCGGGGATACCCCACCACCACAGGGTTTATAACGGGGTAATTTCGCTTTATCGAGGATCAGGATCGAACGTCCCTTTTTAGCTAGATGATAACCCGCCGTCGCTCCTGCTGGCCCCGCACCGATGATAATACAGTCAAACATTTGTACTAATTTAAGTCGTTGAACAAATTTATAGACAATTTACGCTATTTTGGGCAACTTGTGTTGAGTCTGGTTTCTTGTCCCTTCCTCAGGCGGTTGAGCTTGCCTCTCTAGTTTCTAGCTGATTTATCCCCCAATGTCCAAGAGAGCCTAATCTCTGGCTTTTTTGGCTAATTGATCAATTATCTTCACCTGATCAATCGTATAATCAAAAAAACTATAACGGCTCGATTATGTCATGAAAATTGTTTCTATTAAAATAACCAACTATCGTATGTTTAAAAATATACACATAAGAGATATTCCTCCTTTTTGCGTGATTATTGGAGCTAATGGGACAGGAAAATCTACCCTATTTGATATTTTTGGCTTTCTGCGAGATGCCCTCAAAAACAACATTCGCCAAGCTTTACAAATTCGGGGCGGTTATAAAGAAGTTATTACCAGAGGTCAAGAAAAAGAAGATATTGAAATCGAGCTGCAATTTCGGATGAAAATCTCAGATACAGAACGTCTGGTTACTTATATACTCAGAATTGGACAAGAGGAAAATCGCCCCATGATCAAACGCGAAATACTTCGCTATAAACGGGGTGAACACGGTGCACCTTTTCATTTTTTAGATTTTCAACGCGGTCAAGGATATGCTATCACCAATGAAGAAGATTTTAGTAAACCAGATAAAGAACTCGATCGAGAAGAACAAAAGCTAGAATCTAACGATATACTAGCGCTCAAAGGATTAGGACAATTTCAACGTTTTAAAGCCGCTACTGCTTTTCGTTCTCTGATTGAAAATTGGCACATTTCCGACTTTCACATTAGCGAAGCTAGAGGAAGTAAAGAAATATCTTACGCTGAACAATTATCCCCCAGGGGTGATAATATGGCAACAGTTGCCCAATATATTTATCAACAATATCCCCAAATTTTTCAGCAAATTCTCGAAAGAATGAAACAACGAGTTCCGGGTATTTCCTCTGTGGAAGCCAAAGAAACCGAAGACGGTCGCTTGATTTTACGTTTTCAAGATCAAGCATTTAAAGACCCTTTTATTGATCGCTATGTTTCTGACGGGACTATGAAAATGTTCGCTTATTTAATATTACTATTCGATCCCAATCCTCATCCCCTACTCTGTGTCGAAGAACCAGAAAACCAACTTTATCCTACTTTATTAAAAGAACTAGCCGAAGAATTCGCTCACTATAGCTATCGGGGGGGTCAGGTATTTGTTTCTAGCCACTCCCCCGATTTTCTCAATGCGGTTCCACTAGCTAGTATTTTCTGGCTAATTAAATCCCAAGGTATCACCCAAATCCATAGGGCTACCGATAGCGAAATCCTCAAAAACTTAGTAGCAGAAGGCGATTTACCCGGCTATCTTTGGAATCAAGGCTGGTTTAAAGGAGTAGCACCATAATGAACTATAATATCGTATTTTTGCTAGAAGAGTCATCTATAGAAAATGTGTTAAACGAACTTTTACCTAAAATTATTCCCCCAGAAATCAGCTATATATGTATTAGTCATCAAGGTAAACAAGACCTAGCCAAATCTATTCCTAAAAAACTCAAAGCTTTCAAGAAATCTAGTCCCAATACCAAATTTATTATTGTTCACGATCAGGATTCCCACGATTGTCACAAACTCAAAAAGGAACTAGGGGAAATTTGTCAAAATGCCAGTGATGCTCAAGTCTTAATAGTGAGCGGGGGGAAGATTTAGGCATTTTTGCGCCCAAAAATATTCCCCCCAGCAGAACCGAGGGGAAAGTGGGAAAAACCGCTAATCTAGCAGTTTAAGGCTAAGTCTTGGGATTCTTTTTTCAAGAGATTAACGAGGTTTTCGTCACCATTCTCTTGAGCGATTTGTAAACGACGTTCCAGACGAAGACGAATATTGTTCAGATGGACGTTAGAAAGGGTTTCCTCTTGGACGACAATAGGGGATTTGACAACCGGTAACGGACAAGTGTTGGGGATGACTTGTCCGGCAAGATGAGGACGGGTGCTGTAGGCAACTCCACGATACTGACGATGCAGTTTCGGCTCTAATTGGAGCATATGGCGAGGATAATGGTGATTCCAGTGTTGAACTCGGTATTTACCCCCGATATCTCCAGTATTCATCTCCAAGGGGAGAGAATCCCTTTCGTGCTTAACTCCTCGATAGACTAACGTCATATCACCGACTCCCTGCAATGCTTTAAAGTGACTTTAATCCCCCTTGTCGCCCCTATATAGGGACAACAAATGAAAAGATCTTATTTATTATTCTGTATTTATTTTTACATTTTGCTAGGCAAATTGAAAAAACTTTATAAAAATTTAATATTTTCTAGCTGGCTATAGTATCCTTTTCTGGCTGGGTTTGGTCGCCCACCAAAGGAGCCTCTAGGGGTTTGAGGATTAATTTTGGTTGCTCGTCCTCATCGATGAGATGAATTTGAATTTGCGGGCCAGAGGTGGCTAAACGAACCACCATACCATCGACGACGGCGGTTTTCTCGAGCGGTTTGCCATTGAGAAACGTCCCATTTGCCCCTAAATTTTCCAATTCCCAATTATCGCGATCATTATGGCGGATTTCTAAGTGCCGCCTCGAAACCACAGCACTATAGAGAACTACATGATTATCCAGCGCCCTGCCGATGAGAATGGTTGATTGATCATTGTCAAATTGCCAATGTTGTAGGGGCGTGGCTTGACTGGGGTGTAAAAGAGTTAAAGTGATCACGGTGACTATTGGCGACAAGATAGGGGCGGTGGACAGGGTAAATCTTATTTGCTGTCAAGATTCATCCTTGCCATTAAGTCTTAAGTCCTAGCAATGAAAATCTCTAGTTACTTGACTAAGCCTTTTCTTTCTATTGTCTCACACTTTCGTGTTCCCTCTGAACCGACCTCCCCCAGAAAATCTAGCCACTTCGCCCTAGTATTAATAAAACTGATGGGGTATGATTTCCACATTTTGAGCAATTTTTAACCTCTTCAGGGATAAGATAGTGCTTGTGTCACCTAAACATTGATCTATGAGCGGCTTTATTATAAAAATAATCTTGATATCGGCTTTGATTTCCCTGGGAATTAAATATCTTGCCCCTTTATTATCGATCGCTCCCAGTCCTCTTAACACTTTAATTCTGGTTTTTACTCCTTTTCTGCTCACGGTTTTTGCCCTCTGGAGACGGACAATAACTGATTAAGAATTTTTCTCCTTACTCATCATGACTTTTGGCAGCAGCCTCGGTTTAGTTCTGTTAGTCTTTTGTCTGTTGATTCTCTGGCAGATTCGACAGATTCTCTTATTATTATTGATGGCGATTCTTCTGGCTCAGATTTTAAATTTGGCTGTGACTTGGTGGCAGCGTCATCACCTCAAGCGTTCCTACGCCCTAATTATCACTCTTTTTGGCTTCTTTATTGGTATTATCGGTATTTTTGTGGGGATTATACCCGCTTTAGTCCAACAATTTCGCCAATTATTTAGTTTATTACCCCAAGCTATAGAAAGACTCTGGGGACAAGTCCATAGTCTTGAGGATTATCTCGATCCTAGTCTGGCCAGTGTCTTACCGGACTTTAAAACACTGCTCGCTCAATTACAACCCCTGATTAACCAAATTGCTGGCCGGGGTTTAAGCATTTTTTACGGTACTTTCGGCATTATCCTCAGCTTACTGCTAATTGTTGCCCTGGGCTTGATGATTCTCGCCGATCCTGCCGCTTACCACCGTTGTTTTCTGCGTTTATTTCCTGCTTTCTACCGTTCTAGGGTACGATCGATCCTAGAAGAGTGCGATCGAGATTTAAAAACTTGGCTGAAAGGGATTTTCTGTCATATGTTGATTATGACCTTGGGCAGTTGCCTGGGTTTATCCCTGATCGGCATTCCCCTCGCTTTTTCCCAATCTATTCTCGCGGGATTTCTCACCTTTATCCCCAACCTCGGGCCAGTTTTAAGCACGATTTTACCCTTTTCTATCGCCCTTCTGGAAGCTCCCTGGCAACCCTGGGCGGTTTTACTGCTCTACAGCAGTATTTATCTGTTAATTCAATATTTCGACCGTCATTCACCGCTGCCCCTTTTAACAGTGCGGTCGCTCAAGCTCTTACCCGCTTTTACCCTGTTGGCCCAGTTGTTTTTCGCCTCGATTTTTGGCTTTTTAGGGCTATTTCTGGCGGTTCCCCTGACGCTTATCGGTCGTATTTGGCTAAAGGAAGCTTTGATCGAGGATATTCTCAATCATTGGCAGACCGGGGATAAAAACTTTTAAACTGGGGATCTAGGATTCGAACCTAGGAAATGGCGGGACCAAAACCCGCTGCCTTACCGCTTGGCTAATCCCCATTGGACAGACCTTTTTAATACTAGCATTTATCTCCCCGGTTTTGTCAAGAAGTTTATAAAAATTTTTTACTTAGGGCTTGCTGAATAAATCTAAAAACTTTGTTGGATAAGGCTTTTAGACTTTTTTTCCCTCAAAAAGTGCCGAACCTGGGAGTGATCGGGGGTAAAATTCCGGGACTTTTTCCCTGAAAATTAGGTAACTGACTACCTCAAAATCGGTAAAACCCTACACCCTACACCCCACACCCTGCCCCCACGAAAAACTTTTTGCCGCAGACCCTAAATAGGGTTTGCTGAATAAATCTAAAAACCTTGTTGGGTAAGACTTTTAGACTTTTTTTACCTCAAAAAGTGCCAACCATTGGAGTGATTGGGGGGAAAATTCAGGGACTTTTTCCCTGAAAATTAGGTAATTGACCACCTGAAAATGGGTAAAACCCCACACCCCACACCCCAACCCCCAACCCCCAACCCCCAACCCC